>CAVGLF010000021.1:0-21405 GCA_963630045.1 Butyricicoccaceae bacterium
TCCTCACCGACACCTGTCCGGCGATGGCCTGGGAAAGCCTTCTTATTCGAGAATGTAAAAATCCAAAATCGTCTTGAGCCGCCCGCAGGCGGCGCACACCGGAGAGAATCTTAGGGGGACTTTAGTCCCTCTAAGGGCGCTTTCTAGTCCAGTTTCAGCAGTCAGCTTTGCTGACTGCGTGCGCAGAAACAAAGAAACTGGCGCTAGGGACATGCAGAGGGGAGCGCGGAGCGTCCCCTCTGCCAAGTAGTAGGCTGCGTCGGGCGTTTCTTGAGGCACCGAAGTTTTCCCTTAAGCAGGAAAACTTCGTAAGGATACTGTACGGCAGCTCCGGCGAAGAATAAACCCAAAGCAACGGGGGTTCGGGGCACCCCCCGACCCCCAAACACGGCAGCCTAAAAAATCAAGGCAGGAATCCCGAAGGACTCTCCAGGAGGGTGTAAATTAACAAATAGCACTTGCGCAGGTTTTGGGCATGTGGTATAATGCAAACTGATTATAAGATATGGGCTCACAGCAATACATTCCCTTTTTTGGAATCCGGCCCGAATGGATGAGGAGCTGACAGCAATGATGAAACCCTGTGTCAAACGCGCCGTCGTCAAGCTCTCCGGCGAGACTCTCGCCGGAGGAAAAGGACGCGGCATTGATTTCGATATGCTCGACCGTGTCTGCCGCGTGCTGGCCGATGTCTCCGCCGCAGGCGTAGAGCTCGGCGTGGTCGTCGGAGCGGGAAATTTCTGGAGAGGCGCCAAGGACGGCGGGGGAAAGCTCGACCGCGTCCGCGCCGACCATATGGGCATGCTGGCGACGACGATGAACGCCATCGCCATCGGCGACGCCCTTGAGCGTGCCGGAGCGCGTCCCTATGTGCTCTCCGCAACGCCCATGCCCGCCTATGCCGATACCTATTCGCCCGACCGCGCCCGCCGCGCACTCAGCGAAGGACGCATTGTTGTCGTCGGAGGAGGCACGGGCAATCCCTATGTATCCACCGATACGGGCGTCGTGCTGCGCGCACTGGAGATGAAGTCCGAGCTGACCCTCATGGCCAAGAACGTGGACGGCGTCTACGACCGCGATCCCTCGAAGGATCCCGCAGCCGTCAAGTTCGACCGTCTGACCTATAAGCGCATCCTGGCCGACCACCTGAACGCCATCGATCAGAGCGCGGCAAGCCTCGCCGGTGACAACGGACTCGTCATCCGCCTGTTCGCTCTGCGCGAGCCGGAAACCATCCGCGAGGTGCTCATGGGCGCCGAGCCCGGAACGCTGCTGGTCGCGGAGTGAGGCCGCGGGCTTCCCTCGAGACGTTTTTTGGATTTTTGAAACGAGAATGATGTTTACCGGAGTATAGAAAGGAGCATACGCATATGAAGAACAAGGGTGATTTCAACAAGAAGGACGCCAAGAAGAGCGCCGATAAGAAGGGCGCACCGGCGAAGAGCGAAAACAGCGCCGCCGCGGGCTTCAAGTCCGACCGTGAGAAATACGAAGCCAGAATGAAGAAGACCCTTGAGGTCATGGAATCCGAGTTCTCCACCATCCGCGCGGGCCGTGCGAATCCCGCCGTCCTCGACCGCATCAGTGTCGAGTATTACGGAACCGCGACGCCTCTGGCGCAGGTAGCCTCCATCTCCTCTCCCGAGCCCAGAGTGCTTGTCATCCAGCCCTGGGATGCTTCGCTGGTGAAGCCCATTGAGAAGGCCATTCTGACCTCCGATCTCGGCATCAATCCCGCCAATGACGGACGTGTCATCCGTCTGATCTTCCCGCCCCTCACCGAGGAGCGCCGCCGCGATCTGACCCGTCAGGTCAAGAAGCTCGTCGAGGACAGCAAGGTCGCCATCCGCAATGTGCGCCGCGACGCCGTCGACGATCTGAAGAAGCAGCAGAAGAAGTCCCTCATCACCGAGGATGACCTGGCCATCGCCGAGAAGGATGTTCAGGAGCTGACCGACCGCTACGTGAAGCTCCTCGAGGACTCCGCGGCGAAGAAGGAAAAGGAGCTGATGGAGGTCTGATGCCCGAAGGGCTCGTGCTTCCGCAGCACGTCGCGATCATCATGGACGGCAATGGCCGGTGGGCGCAGAGACGGGGTCTGCCGCGTACCGCCGGCCATAAGGCAGGTGCGGAAACCTTCCGCCGCATCGCCACGCATTGTTCACGGATCGGACTTGCCTATCTGACAGTATACGCATTTTCTACGGAGAACTGGAAGCGTCCGGACAACGAGGTGCGTACGATTATGGAGCTTCTGCGCAAATATCTGGTGGAAGCCGCGGAGAAGATGGTGCGGGAAAACATCGGACTGCGCATCGTCGGCGATCAGTCCCGGCTGCCGGAGAATCTGCGCGAGCTCATTGCCCGGACGGATGAGCTGTCGCACAGGACGAACGGACTGCGCGTCAATGTCTGCCTGAACTACGGAGGACGCGACGAGATCACCCGCGCCATGCGCCGCGCCGTGCGCGAGGCTGCGGAGGGACGCATAGTCCCGGAGGACGTGACGGAGGACTTCGTATCGGGGCATCTGGATACGGCGGGCATGCCGGATCCCGACCTCGTCATCCGCCCCGGAGGAGAAAAGCGGATATCGAATTACCTGCTGTGGCAGGCGGCATATGCGGAGCTCTTCTTTTCCGACACGCTGTGGCCGGACTATACGGAGGAAGAGCTGGATCGGACGCTTGAGTGGTACGCTTCGCGCAAGCGCCGTTTTGGAGGCGTGTGAATGAGAAAGCGAATCATCTCGGCTGCCGTAGCGCTGGCGGCGCTGTACGTTCTCCTCTTCCTGCTGCCCGAGTGGGCGATCCCCGCGGCGGTGTCCCTGTGCAGCGCACTGGCTGTGAGGGAGTTTCTGGGCGCGACCGGATTTGTCCGGAACCGCGGCATACTCGCGGCCGCCATCCTGTTTTCGATTCTCATAGCACCGTGGGTATATATGGGCTCCCCTGTACAGGCCGCCGGCACGGCGCTCATGGGCTATGCCGCCGTGCTGTTTGCCATCGCGCTGGCCTCGGGAGGAAGAGTCACGACCGAGCAGCTCGGGGGCGCGTTTTTCGCGTCCCTGTTCATCCCGATGGGACTTTCCTCCGTGCTGCGCATCCGGATGGAGACGGCGGGTGAGTGCCTCGTTCTGCTGCCCATAGCCATAACCGTGGCCTGCGACTCCTGCGCGTTCTTCGTCGGACGTACCTTCGGACGCAGGAAGATGGCGCCCGCCATCAGCCCCAAGAAGACCTGGGAGGGCGCCGCGGGCGGCTTCGCGGGCAGCATTGCGGCAGTCTGCCTGTTCGGGCTCGTGCTGTCGCGGATGGGTTACGGCGTATGCTGGAGCGTGCTCCTCGTCACGGGCGCGCTCGGAAGCGCTGCGGCGGAGTTCGGCGATCTGTGCTTCTCCTATATCAAGCGTCAGTTCGGGCTCAAGGACTACAGCCACCTGATTCCGGGTCACGGAGGGATACTGGATCGTCTGGACAGCCTCATCTTCGCGGCGCCGCTGTGCGAGCTTCTGATGAGGCTTGCGCAGGGAGGACTTGTATGGAGATGAAAAGCATAGCCGTGCTCGGCTCAACGGGCTCCATCGGCCGGCAGACGCTGGACGTTGCAAAAAGGCTCGGGCTTCGCGTCCGGGCGCTTGCCGCGGGACGGCGTGTGCGGGACGCAGAGGAACAGGCCAGGGCCTATGCGCCCGAGCTTGTCGCCATGGCCGACGAGGAGGCCGCCCGCGATCTGCAGGTGCGGCTTCGGGATACCTCCGTACGCGTGCTTGCGGGGGAGGAAGGCGTGTGCGAGGCCGCACGGACGGGGGACGTCGCCGTCAACGGCATCGTCGGCATCGCAGGTCTTGCACCGACGCTGGCGGCGATTGACTCAGGGCATGACGTTGCGCTGGCCAATAAGGAGACACTTGTCTGCTCGGGAAATCTCGTGCGGGAAAGGGCGCAGGACGCCGGAGTGCGCATCCTGCCCGTGGACTCCGAGCATTCGGCGATCTTCCAGTGCCTGCAGGGTCACGGGGCAGCGCTCCGGCGCATCCTGCTGACCTGCTCCGGCGGAGCCTTCCGCGGCATGACGCGGGAGGAGACCTATGCGCTTTCCCCCGAGCAGGCGCTGAAGCATCCCAACTGGAGCATGGGCGCGAAGATTACCGTGGACTGCGCGACTCTGATGAACAAGGGGCTGGAGTGCATCGAGGCGATGCGGCTGTTCGGCGTGGGCATCGGAGACATCGAGGTGCTCATTCACCGCGAAAGCATCGTGCATTCGATGATCGAGCTCTGTGACGGGGCGGTGCTGGCGCAGCTGGGGACGCCCGATATGCGTCTGCCCATCCAGTACGCGCTGACCTATCCCGAACGATGCCCCTGTCCGGCTCCCGGGCTCGACCTGTTCGGACGGACGCTGACCTTCGAAAGGCCGGACACGGAGGCGTTTCCCTGTCTGGAGCTTGCGCGGAGGGCGGCGCGTGAATCGGACGCGGCCTGCGCGGTGCTCAACGGCGCAAACGAGTGCGCCGTCGCGAGCTTCCTTTCGGGCGGAATCGTCTTCGGACAGATTGCGGAGACCGTGGCATATGCGCTGGAGACCGTCCGCGGAGGACGCATCGAAAGCCCGTGCGAGGTATACGGGCTCGACCGCGAGGCAAGAGCCGCGGCAGAGCGGTACATCTGCGGACATCGAAGGTAATGTTTGGTATTTTGTTCCCAATAAACGCGAAAAAGCCCGGTATGAACCGCGGCTGCTGCGTCATGGAAGACTGATTTCGCGTTTTTCGTTTACGGTATCGTGAGGCAAGGCAAAAGACTATGACTATCGTATGGGCCATATTGGCGTTTGCCCTGATGGTTCTCATCCATGAGGGCGGGCATTTTACCGCCGCGAAGCTGTGCGGCGTTCGTGTGGATGAATTCGCGCTGGGACTCGGACCCGCGATCGTGAAGAAGCAGATCGGAGAGACGGTGTACGCGATCCGCGCGCTTCCCTTCGGCGGGCAGTGCGTCATGGGTGAGGACGAGGAATCGGATACGGATCCCAGAGCATTCCTGAATGCCGTACCGTGGAAGCGCGCCGTCATTCTGGCGGCGGGCGTCACGATGAACTTCATTCTGGGATTCCTCATTTTCCTGTGCCTGTATGCGCCGGCGCAGGGCTTTGTCACGCCGACGGTCGATTCCTTCATGGAGAAGTTCACCGGAGGCGGCGAGGCGGGCATTCAGGAGGGGGATACCCTGCTGGAGATTGACGGATACAATATCTATCTGTCCTATGACATCTCGACCGCGCTGTCCAAGGGAAGCGATTACTACTACGATGTATGGCTTGTGCGTGACGGAGAGAAGCTGCATCTGGAAAACGTTCACATCGAGCCGCAGGACTATGAGCTGAACGGCGAGACGGTGCAGTATTACGGCTTCACGCTACGCACGGTCGAGGCAACGCCGGGACAGACGCTGCGCGTCAGCTGGTACGCAAGCGTCAATACGGTGCGCACCGTCATCGAAGGACTGAAGCAGATATTCACGGGAGCCGTCAAGCTCACGGATCTCTCGGGCCCCGTCGGCGGCGTTGCGGCAATGTCCACGGCGGCCAAGGCGAGCATGGAGGACTTCTGGTATCTGACGGCGATGATCTCCATCAACCTTGCCGTGATGAACCTTCTGCCCATTCCGGCACTGGACGGTGCAAGACTGGTATTCGTCCTCTATGAGGTGATTTTCCGTCACCCTGCCAACCGCAGGGTCGAGGCGTACATCCATGCGGTGGGGCTGATCCTGCTGCTGCTGCTGAGTGCATTTATGTTATTCCACGATATCTGGAAGCTTGTGGTGTAGAGAATATGAAAAGACTGATTCATGTAGGCGGCGTTTCCATCGGTGGCAACGCCGCCGTTTCCGTTCAGACGATGACCAATACCGACACGCGCGATGTGCGCGCAACGCGCGAGCAGATTGCGCGGCTGGCAGAGGCAGGGGCGCAGATCGTGCGTCTCGCCGTACCCGACCGCGAGGCGGCGCTGGCGCTCGGTGAGATCCGGCGCGGCTCGCCCGTGCCGCTGGTCGCGGATATCCACTTCGACTACCGGCTTGCGCTTCTGGCGGCGCAGGCGGGCATGGACAAGATCCGCATCAACCCCGGGAATATCGGAGGCCCTGAGCGCGTGCGCGCCGTCGCCGATGCCTGCCGGGAGCGCGGCATCCCGATCCGCATCGGCGTGAACTCCGGCTCCGTCGAGCGGCCGCTTCTGGAAAAGTACGGAGGTCCCACGCCTGAGGCGATGGTCGAAAGCGCGCTGGGGCATGCGCGGCTTCTGGAGGACGCCGATTTTACCGACATCGCGATTTCGCTGAAGGCCTCGGACGTGCCGACGACCATTGCGGCGTACCGGCTTCTGGACGCACGGTGCGACTATCCGCTGCATCTGGGCGTGACGCACGCGGGAACGCGGCATATGGGGACGCTCAAGGCGGCTGCCGGAATCGGCGGTCTTCTGGCGATGGGCATCGGCAATACCATCCGCGTATCGCTGACGGCCGATCCTGCGGAGGAGGTTGCGGCGGGACTCGATATCCTGCGCGCGGCGGGCGCGCTGCATGACGGCGCGGAGATGATCTGCTGCCCGACCTGCGGACGCTGCCGCATCGACATCATCGGGCTTTCAGAGGAGCTGGAGAAAAGGCTTGCGGACATCCGCGTGCCGCTGAAGGTCGCGGTCATGGGCTGCGCCGTAAACGGTCCCGGCGAGGCGCGCGAGGCCGATGTCGGCGTCGCGGGAGGAGACGGCGCGGGTCTGCTGTTCGTACACGGAAAGATTCTGCACGACAAGATCCCGATGGAGCATCTGGCAGACGCACTGTCGGAGCTGGCACATGAGATGGCAAAGGAGAAACAGGTATGAATGCGCCGTTTGCGCACATTTTCCGCAGCTTCCAGGCACCCTCCGAGCTGGAGCCGGTCGTTCGCGCGCTGGAAATCGCGCGTCTGGACGGCGACCGCGCAAGCCGCTCCATCACGGTGCACGCACAGGCGGAGGAGCTTATACGGGCGGAGCTTCTGCATGCGCTGGAGGACGGGATCCGCACCTGCTACAATCTGGAGCATTTTGAGATCCGCGTGCGCTACCCGGGGCTTGCCTTAAGCGACGAATACCTGCAGATCCTCATGGGGGAGCTGGCAAGAGTGCATCCGATCGTGAACGGGTTTTTCGAGGATGCGGAATGCACGCGGCAGGATACAATGCTCCGCGTGCGGCTTGCGCACGGAGGCGCGGAGCTTCTGCGCGAGGCGGGACTGGCGCGCGAGATGTCCGACATGATCATGACGGACTTCGGCGTGCGGATGACTGTGGAGCTCTGCGACGCGGCGGCGTACAGCGGGGAAAACATCGAGCGCGAGCTTTCAAAGGCCGGACCCGCGGCGGAAGCGGCTGCGCCTCAGCACGTCGAAAAGGCGGAGAAACCGCGCTCCGCAAGATCGGAAAAGCCCGAAAAGGGGGACAAATCGTCCTTCCGCCGCCGCTCCTATACGCTGCGCGAGGGCGAGGAGCTGGTATTCGGAAAGCCTCTTGAGGAGGAGGTCACGCCGATCGGTCAGGTTGACCTGAATTTCGTCAGCGTCACCGTGCGCGGCGAGGTCTTTGCCGTCAACCACCGTTCGCTGCCCGAGCGCGATCTGCAGATCGTGAGCTTCGACATCACGGATCACTACAGCTCCGTGCGCGTGACGCGTCCCTTCCGCGGGGATAAGGCCGCGCCGATTCTCGGGGGAGTGCATGTCGGAGACGCGCTGCTTGTGCAGGGGCAGCCCGTCTACAACCGCTTCGAGGGCGAGCTGACGCTGTCCCCATCGGCCATCGTCCGCGTCCCGAAGGAGATCCGCCGGGATACCGCCGAGCGCAAGCGCGTCGAGCTGCACATGCATACGAATATGTCCGCGATGGACGGCATGGCGACGGCGGGGAGCCTGATCGGACGTGTCGCCGCGTGGGGACATACCGCCGTGGCGGTGACGGATCACGGCGTTGCCCAGGCCTATCCCGATGCCGCGAAGGCCGCGAAGAAGACGGGCGTGAAGGTGCTCTACGGCATCGAGGGCTATGACTTAAACGACTGCTCGGAGGCCGAGGCCGTATTCGGTGCGGAGCCGGGAGATGCCGATTTTGCCTCCCGGTTTGTCGTCTTCGACCTTGAGACGACGGGACTGTCCGCGAGAACGGAGAAAATCACGGAAATTGCCGCCGCTGTCGTGGAAAACGGCGAGATCCGCGAGACCTTTGAGCAGCTGGTGAACCCCGGGATTCCGATTCCGCAAAAGATCACGGAGCTCACGGGCATCACGGACGCGATGGTCGCGGACGCGCCCTCCATTGCGGAGGCGCTGCCGCGCTTTCTGGAGTTCGCGGGGGAGAGCATTCTCGTCGCGCACAACGCGCCGTTTGACGCGTCCTTCCTTGCGGCGGCGTGCGAGTCACTGGGAATCGGGCGGGAGTTCTGCTTCCTGGATACGCTGGAGCTTTCGCGCGCGCTGCTGCCCGGACAGTCCAAGTACAATCTGAAGGCCGTCGCGCAGGCGGTCGGAGCGGGGGACTTCCGGCATCACAGAGCGGACGAGGACTCCGGCGTGCTTGCGTCCATCCTGCTGCGTCTCTTCGACCGGCTTCGCGCGGAGGGCGTGACCTGCGTGCGCGACATCAATCCCTTCATCGAGCGCAATACGCGCGAGCGGGCGCTGGAGCATGGGGAGCTGCACCACATCATCGTCATCGCAAAGAATCTCGTGGGGCTCAAAAATCTCTACGAGCTGATTTCGCTGTCGCAGATCAAGTACTACAAGCGCCGTCCGCGCATGCTGCGCTCGGAGCTCATAAGGCTGCGCGAGGGCCTCATCATCGGCTCCGCCTGCGAGCAGGGCGAGCTTTTCCAGGCGGTCTTCCGCGGGAAGCCGTGGAAGCAGCTGGTGAAAATGGCGCAGTTCTACGATTTTCTCGAGATTCAGCCCATCGGCAACAACGAATTCATGGTGCGCAACGGCTCCGTGCCGGATACGCGTGCGCTGCAGGACTTAAACCGCACCATCGTGCGGCTCGGACGCGCGGCGGGCGTTCCGGTCTGCGCGACCGGCGACGTGCACTTCCTTGACCCCTCGGACGCGCAGTTCCGCGCGATCATCATGGCGGGGCAGGGCTTTGCCGATGCCGATCAGCAGGCTCCTCTGTATCTGAAGACGACCGACGAGATGCTGGACGAATTTTCCTATCTCGGCGAGAGCACGGCGTACGAGGTCGTTGTGGAGAACACCAACAGAATCGCGGACATGTGCGAGAAGATTCAGCCCGTGCCCGATGGCGTCTTCCCTCCGTCCATTCCCGGCTCCGCCGAGGAGCTGCGGGAGATCGTCTACCGCCGCGCGCATGAAATCTACGGGGATCCGCTGCCCGAAATCGTCGAGGAGCGCATCAAGGCGGAGCTGGAGCCGATCGTGCGGCACGGCTTCGATGTCATGTACATGATCGCCCAGAAGCTCATCGCCCGCTCGAATGCGGCGGGGTATCTCGTCGGCTCCCGAGGCTCGGTCGGCTCGTCCATCGTCGCGTATTTCGCGGGCATCACCGAGGTCAACGCACTGCCCCCGCACTACCGCTGCGAGCACTGCCTGCACTCGGACTTCGAGGACATCCCCGAGGGCTACAGCTTCGGCATCGACATGCCCGACCGCCGCTGCCCCGTATGCGGGGAGCTCTACCGCAAGGACGGCTGCGACATCATGTTCGCGACCTTCCTGGGCTTCGATGCGGACAAGCAGCCCGATATCGACCTGAATTTTTCGGGTGAGTATCAGGCAAACGCCCACCGCGATACCATCGAGCTGTTCGGCGCGGATCACGTCTTCCGTGCCGGCACCATCGGCACGCTTGCGCAGAAAACGGCCTACGGCTTTGTACGCAAGTACCTTGACGAGCGCGGAAAGACCGCGTCGAAGGTCGAAATCGACCGGCTGACGCTGGGATGCACGGGCGTGCGCCGCACGACGGGTCAGCACCCCGGCGGCCTTGTCGTCATTCCGCAGGATCACTCCGTCTACGACTTCTGCCCCGTGCAGCATCCGGCGGACGACCCCGACACCGACATCATCACGACGCACTTCGACTTCCATGCGATTCACGACACGGTTCTAAAGCTCGACCTTCTGGGACACGATGATCCGACGATGATCAAGATGCTGGGCGACCTAACGGGCGAGAACATGCTGCGTCTTCCCTTCGATGACCCGGATACGATGAGCATCTTCCAATCCTCCCGGGTGCTGGGGTACGAAAACGATCCGATCATCGGCCCCACGGGCTGCGTGGCGATTCCGGAATTCGGCACGAAATTCGTGCGCGGGATGCTTCTCGAGACGAAGCCCACGACCGTTGCGGGACTCGTGCGCATTTCGGGACTCTCGCACGGCACGGACGTATGGCTGGGCAACGCGCAGAAGATCATCGAGGAGGGCAAGTCCGACTTAAACGGCGTCATCTGCTGCCGCGACGACGTGACGGCGTTCCTCATTCACTCCGGCATTGCGCCGAAGCAGAGCTTTAAAATCTCCGAGACCGTCCGAAAGGGCAAGGGACTCCAGCCCGAGTGGGTCGAGCTCATGAAGGAGCACGGCGTACCGGACTGGTACATCCAGAGCGCGAACACGGTCAAGTACCTGTTCCCGCGCGCCCATGCGACGGCGTACGTCATGATGGCGCTGCGCATCGCGTGGTGCAAGGTGCATCGTCCGATGGCGTTCTATGCGGCCTACTACACGATCCGTGCGACGGGCTTCGATCCGCTGACGGCGGTGCAGGGACTCTCGGCCGTGCGGGCAAAGTACGAGGAGATCGAGGGACGGCTTGACCGCCACGAGGACGTGAGCCCCGCGGAGAAGGACACGATGCAGAACCTGGAGGTCTGCTACGAGATGTATCTGCGCGGCTTCGGCTTCCTGCGGCCCGACCTGTACCGCTCGGACGCGGCGAAGTTCCTCATTGAGGATAACAATCTGCGCATTCCGTTCACGGCTCTGGGCGGCTTCGGTCAGCAGGCGGCTCAGGAGATTGTGGCCGAGCGGGAGAAGGGACGATTCTCCAGCGTGGAGGATCTGTCCATGCGCTGCCCCAAGGTCTCGAAATCCGTCATCGCCCTTCTGGAGGAATGCGGCGCGCTGGAGGATCTGCCGAAAACGGAGCAGCTGACGCTGTTCGGGTAAAATAAAACCCCGGTTTTCATCCGCAGCAGGATAAAACCGGGGTACTCAGATATCTTTTGGGCAGGGTAACCCGGCGCATATTGGCCGGAATCGAGGTACAGGAAGCTGCCCCCCCGGAGCAGTCGGACGCGAACGGCCGCAGCCGCGTGACCGCAGATCATACCCTTTCCCGGCGCTGTCAGTCGCAGAATGCACGGGGGGAAAAAGGAGGAAAACATGGAGATTTCGCGCAGCGGAAACAGACTGGCGGTGTGTACGCCGTATTCGGATACGCACAGGCTTCTTCAGATTTTTTCCAATATCGGAGGAGGCGCACCCGGCGCGAATAACCCCGTGGAGTTCCACCTTGCGGCGCTGCAGAGCGTGCGGCAGCGGGACCTGTGGCATCCGGATGTGCTCTTGGCCTACTCGACCGACGAGGCCGCGCCGCCCTGTCTGAACGGAGGCGACATCGGCGGCAATCACGGCTGCGAGTGCGTGGTCGAGGTCACGGCTCCCGCGCACGGCAAGGACTGCACGGACGCGGGCTCTCTTTGGCGCGATGAGGCCGGGCTTCGGTGGACGCTGCTGGGTGTGCCCGACGGGGATACGCTCCGGCTGATCTCCGAAAACACGGGCGAGTGCGAGGCACGCTGGCGCTTTGCGGAGCGCATCACGGGACGGCTGACCTGTGAAGGGTATGCCGGGCACGAAGCGCCGATTCTCCCCGGGAGCATGCGCGGCGGCATCCCGCTGGAGCCCGCCATCCGACCGGTCGAGTGCAGGGTCTATACCGTAACGAACGGCGTGCGCCGCCCGATGGAGGGGGGTACGGAATGCGATGAGTGCGAGATTGTGGAGGAGTACGAGATCATCAATCCCGCGACGGTGGGACGCACTCTGCGCAAAAACCGCCCGCAGGGCGGGTATACGAGTGCACCGGAGCTCAACGTCGGGGACTGTGCGCTCCGGCACCGCCAGAGAATTCACATCGCCCCGGACGGCACGGTGCTGTGCGAGATGGAGTATGACGCGGCCGGGGGCGTGTGCTGGGACAGTGAGCTGGGCATCATGCATCAGGTGAAATGCGACACGGAGGGCGCAGGCGTCTGGAGATGCATCCCCGCTGTGCGCCCGATGGAGGAAAAGGGGAGAGTCTGGGACTTTTCCGTGCCGGTCAACACGTCGGAGGAGCCCTTTCCGCACAATCTGCGGATTACCCGCGAGTTCTGGGCGGATCCCGGTAATCCCCCGGAGCATCAGCTGGACTTCATCCGCCGCCGCGGCGGGAAGCACTTTGAGGACGCAGGATGCATCGCGGCTTTTGCCTCGGGCTTTCTGCCCATAGGCGACGGAGCGCCTGCGGTGCGCGCCCGGAACCGTACGGCGGGCATCATCCCGGGCTCACGCAAGACCTACCCCACGCTCTTCGATGAGGGACGCGCGCAGGAGCCCGTGCGCAGGATCCGCGCCGTTGCGTATCGGAAGTACTTTCTCCCGGAGTCGCGGACGCATGCGGTGTATACCGTCCCGTGGCAGGGAAAAACCTACGTCTGGACGGATTTCTGGGCGGACGGGAAGGCCGAAATCCCGCTTGAGGGAAGACGATGCACCCCGATTGCCTCGCACGGTCTGACCCATACCGTGCAGGACGGCGTCCTGACCGCGGCAGGAAGCCGCGGCACAGCCGCATTCTGCCTGGAGTAGAAGTATCCCCCGGGGGGAGAAGCCTTTGCTGGAAAGACAAAAAGCGCTTTTTCATCAATCCGTGTCAATCGATACGGAAAACGGCATTCCCGCCGCATTCTCCCATGAGGAGAAGGGCAACCCCCTTTTTGTCGAACCCGCAAGCCTCCCGTCCGCGGTTTTTGTCGAATTTCCCATTGACAAATGCAGTCAACCGTGATACCATATTATCACTTTAGCAAGATAAAGCGAGGAATCCGTATGTCCCTGTTTGCTACGCCCGCGGGAACGCGGGACCGGCTGTTTTCGGACTGCGCCCGCCGGCGCGAGGTCGAGGACAAGCTCGCACGGTGCTTTTACAACCGAGGCTACCGCGAAATCGTGACGCCGGCACTGGAGTATTACGATACGCTCGTCCGCTCGGGCAATCCCGTGACGCAGGAGGAGATGTTCATCCTGCCCGAGCGCGGAGGGCGGCTCTGCGCGCTGCGTCCGGACATGACGACGCCCATCGCACGAGTCGCCGCGTCGAAGCTCGACTGCTCCGTGCCGCGCCGCTTTTACTATCTGCAGGACGTCTTCCGCGCATCCGGGGCGCTGGGACGCGTCCAGATCCGTCAGGCGGGAGTTGAGCTCATCGGAGCCGCCGGCCTGCGCGCCGACGTTGAGGTCATCGCGCTCGCGGCCGAGGCGCTGAGCACGACCGGCATGTACCGCATCGAGATCGGTCACGCGGGATTTTTCCGCAGCCTGGCGCAGGCACTGGGCGCGGGGGAGGCCTTTGTCGAGGAGCTGCGCGGGCTTGTGAACCGCAAAAACTTCGCCTCGCTGCCGGATGTGCTCTCGGAGTACCGCGACAGCCCCGCCTACCGCGCGCTGTGCCGTCTGCCCCAGCTCTTCGGCGGGGAAGAGGTGCTGGACGAGGCGCTGGAGCTTGCGGGCGGCTGCGTCAGCACCGCCGAGATCGACGCGCTGCGCGCCATCTACCGCGAGCTGCAGGCGGCGGGCTTCGGCCCCAACATCATGATCGATCTGGGACTCGTGCATCATATGGATTACTACACGGGTGTCGTCTTCCGCGGATATGCCGCAGGTGCGGGTCAGCCCGTCCTTCAGGGCGGCCGCTATGACAGTCTGCTGTCCTGCCTGGGGCACTCCGCGCCCGCAACGGGCTTTGCCGCCGACGTGGATGCCCTCACGGAGCTGTCGCCTGACGATGCCTCAAGCCCCGACAGCGTGCGCTTCTGCCTGCACGTAGGCCCCGGAGCGCTGCGCCGCGCGATGGATTACTGCGACAGCCGCCCGGGTCAGTGCGTCTGCTCCCCGTATGAGGACGAAGCGCAGTCGCAGGCACTGGCCGAGCGCCTGGGTGCGCGTCTGGTCGTCATCGAGTAAGGGGGGAAAAATCATGCAGAATCTTCGAATTGCCCTGACCAAGGGAAGACTTGAGCATAAGTCCGTGGAGCTTTTCGAGCGCGCGGGCTATGACTGCGAAAATCTGAAGAATCCCGGAAGACGGCTCCTTCTGGATGCACCGTCCTCCGACCCCGCGGCGGCTCCCCTGGCCGCGGTGCTTGCCAAGGCGCCGGATGTCATCACCTACGTCGAGCGCGGGGTCTGCGACCTCGGCATCGTAGGCAAGGATACCATCATGGAGTACGGCACGAGCTTCTATGAGGTGCTCGACCTGGGGTTCGGACGCTGCCGCTTTGCGCTGGCCTCGCTGCCCGAAACGGACTTCGACCGTCCTTCCTATAAGCCGCGCGTCATCGGTACGAAATACCCCCATGTCACACGCGGGTACTTCGCCCGCCGCGGCGAGGAGGTCGACATCGTCAAAATCGAGGGCAGCGTGGAGCTTGCGCCGATTCTTGGGCTCGCGGACGGCATCGTCGACATCGTGGAAACGGGCACGACCCTTCGGGAAAACGGACTCGTCATCAAGAAGGAGGTCGCGCCCGTGAGCGCGAGGCTGATTGTGAATCTCGCAGGAATGAAGATGAAGAAGCGCGAGATCCTCGACTTCATCGAACGGATTCAGGCGGCCATGGGCGATACCCGGGAATAAAGCCTCCCCTTGAAAAAGGGGTGGACAGGATCAACAGATTACGAAAAACCGTACGGCGAAAAGATAAAAGGAGAGCGTTTTGGCATGAGCCTGAAAATCATCCCTTCCGCGGAGGCTGCACCGCAGCTGTCCGCCATGCGTGCGCGCGCGGAGGAAACGCGTGCGGAGATTGCGGCTTCGGCCGAAAACATCCTCGGCCTTGTGCGCCGCGAAGGGTACGAGGCCGTCTGCGACTGCTCGCGGCGCTTTGACCACTGCGAGCCCTATGAGCTGCCCGCGGCGCGTCTGCGCGAGGCCTACGAGGCCTGCCCCGAGGCGCTGCGCCGTGCGCTGGAGCATGCGGCGCAGAACATCCGCGCCTACCATATGCAGCGCGTGCCGGAAAGCTGGAGCTGGGAGAAGACGCAGGGGCGTACGCTGGGACAGGTACTGCGCGGGCTGGACCGCGTGGGCATCTATGTGCCCGGAGGCACGGCGGCGTATCCCTCCAGCGTCCTGATGCTGGCGATTCCCGCCCGCTGCGCCGGAGTGCGGGAGCTCATCATGACGACGCCTCCGACGGAGAATCTTTCGGATGCGGTGCTGGCGGCGGCGTACATCGCGGGTGTGGACCGTGTATTCGCTCTGGGCGGCGTTCAGGCCATTGCGGCGCTGGCGTACGGAGCGGGTCCCGTGCCGCGCGTCGACAAGATTGTCGGTCCCGGAAACGCCTATGTGGCGGCGGCGAAGCGTGCCGTCTACGGCAGCGTGGATATCGACATGGTCGCGGGTCCCAGCGAGGTGCTGGTGCTGGCGGATGACAGTGCGGATCCGAGGTTCACGGCTGCGGATCTTCTGGGGCAGGCGGAGCATGACAGGCTGGCCTCGGCGATCCTCGTCACGACCTCCGAGCGGCTTGCGCAGGAGACGGCGTGGGAGCTGGAGCGTCAGCTTGCGCGCCTCGAGCGCCGGGACATTGCGGGAGAGTCCATTGAAAACTACGGCGCGGCGATCGTCTGCCGTACGATGGAGGAGGCCGTTGCCATCGCAAACGACATCGCGCCGGAGCATCTGGAGATCATGACGCAGTCTCCCCGCGACATCCTGCCCGGTATCCGCAACGCAGGCGCCGTCTTCCTCGGAGCCTATACGCCGGAGCCTCTGGGCGACTATCTCGCAGGACCCTCGCACGTTCTGCCGACATCCGGCAGCGCCCGCTTCTTTTCGCCCATCGGCGTGGACAGCTTCATCAAACGCATGAGCGTCATCGAGTATTCGCAGGAGGCGCTGCGCGAGGAAGCGGACGATATTACAACCATCGCGTATACGGAAAAGCTGACCGCACACGCGCACGCCGTGGAGGTGAGAGCATGAAGCTGCCGGAAAAGCTTGTGAATATGGAGCCCTATGACCCGTCCGTCGATCACTTCGACATCAAGCTCGATGCCAACGAAAATCCCTGCACGGTGGACGAGTCCATGCGGGCGCGCATCCTGGAGGAGCTGTCAAGGGTGGAGCTTCAGCGCTACCCCGATCCGACGGCGGGCAGGCTTCGCGCGGCGGCGGCCGGGTACTTCGGCATCCGCGCGGAGAATATCGGCTGCGGCTGCGGCTCGGACGAGATCCTGTCGCTGATCATGCAGCATTTCGTGCCGGAAAACGGACTGGTCGCCCTGTCGGACTTCGATTTCTCGATGTATGCCTTCTACGCCTACGGAGCGGGACGCAGAACGTGCAAAATCCCGGTCGATGAAGAGCTGCGTCTTTCGCCGGATGCGCTGATCGAGGGCGCGCGCGGCGCGGATCTTCTGATTTTCTCCAATCCCTGCAACCCCACGGGGCAGGGACTCGCGCGTGAGGACGTGCTGCGCGTCGTGCGGGAGTCCGACTGCCTGGTCGTTGTGGATGAGGCGTATATGGACTTCTGGAATCAGTCCGTCATCGACTGCATAAACGAATATGAAAACCTCATCGTCCTGCGCACCTGCTCCAAGGCCTTCGGACTCGCAGGACTGCGCTGCGGCTTCTTTGCCGCGAACGCGCAGCTTGTGGGCTACTACGACCGTGCGCGATCCCCGTATAATATGAATTCCTTCACTCAGGCCGCGGCCTCCGCGGCGCTGGAGGATCCCGATATGCTGCGCAAGATGACGCAGGACTGCGTGCGTCGCGCCGATGCGCTGCGCCTTACGGCACGGGGACTCTGCGCCGCGCATCCGGAGCTCTTTTCCTGCATTCCGACGGTGACGAATTTCGTCCTGCTGAGGGTGCGGGAAAAGGACGGCATGGACGCGGAGTACTTCTACAATGCGCTGCGCCGCCGCGGCATCGGTATCCGCCATATGCGCGGAGCATACCTGCGCATCACGGCGGGCACGGATGCGGAAAACGGCGCGGTGATGTGCGCGCTGGATGAAATCGCACGCGGGGAGGAGAAGGCATGAGACAGGCCTCGGTTTCGCGGAAAACGCGGGAGACGGACATCACGGTCACGCTGAATCTCGATGGCGGTGAGGTGAAGGTCGACACCGGCATCGGCTTCTTCGACCACATGCTGACGGCATTGGGCGTACACGGAGGCCTTGGGCTGGAGGTTCTGGCTGCGGGAGACCTGCAGGTGGACTGCCACCATACGATTGAGGACACGGGCATCGTGCTGGGACAGGCGCTTGCGCAGGCGCTCGGCGACAGACGCGGCATCACGCGCTTCGCGGACTGCCGGATTCCGATGGACGAGGCGCTGGCGGAGTGTGCGCTGGACATCGGAGGACGCGCATTCCTGCACTTTGACGCGGAGTTCACAAATCCCGCCTGCGGGGGCTATGACTGCTGCATGACGGAGGAATTCTTCCGGGCGCTGTCGGCCAATGCGGGGCTGACGCTGCATCTCGCTGTGCCCTATGGGAAAAATGACCACCACAAGATCGAGGCGCTCTACAAGGCCTTCGCGCGTGCGCTGCGCCGGGCGGCGGCGGTGACGGGGACTCAGGTGCCGTCCACCAAGGGGGTGCTGTAAGCCAAATGATCGCCATAGTGGATTACGGTGTCGGAAATCTGCACAGCGTAGCCTCGGCCTTCCGCGCTGTCGGAGCCGAAACGCTTGTGACGGCGGACGAGGCGGCGCTGCGCTCGGCGGAGGGCATCGTGCTTCCGGGCGTCGGAGCCTTTCCGGATGCTATGGCAAGCCTTGTACGCACGGGGCTTGTCCGCGTCCTGCAGGAGCTTGCGCAGGAAAAGCCGACCCTGGGCATCTGCCTCGGCATGCAGCTCTTCTTCGACGAGGGGAGAGAGAACCGTCCGACGGCGGGACTCGGGCTGATTCCGGGCATCGTCGACCGCATCCCGACACAGGAAAAGCTGCCGCAGATCGGCTGGAACCGGCTCGAGTGCCGCCCGGACTGCGAGCTGTTTTCTGGACTGCCGGAGGAGGCCTATGTCTACTTCGTACACAGCTACATGGCGTTCTGCGCGGACGGCGCGGACACGGCGGCGGTGACGGACTACGGCACAAAGGTCACGGCAGCCGTGCATCGCGGCATGGTCTACGGCTGCCAGTTCCATCCGGAAAAATCCGGGAGGGTGGGACTGAAGATCGTGGAAAACTTCTGCCGCATCGTGCGAAGGGCGTAACAAAAAAGGCTCCCCCTCTCCTGACAATGGGAGGGAGGGGGAGCCTGCCGCACGAGTAAATGAAAAAAAGTAAAAATACCCCTTGACAAAACCGATGGAATCAGATATAATAGGGGAGCGGTCAAAAAAAGAGCCGACTACCTGGAGAAGTCGCCTAGCTTGGTCGAGGGCGCACGACTGGAAATCGTGTAACCATCAAAAATGGTTCGAGAGTTCGAATCTCTCCTTCTCCGCCATCTGTCCTCCGTATTTTCAACAAAAATACGGAGGACAGTTTTTCTGTCAGCTGATATTTTTTCGGGGGGATATACCCGCAAATCACTGCCTGAAAAGCTGTATTGTGTATTGAAAGGGGCAATGGGCCATGGGACGTGAGAAAACCGATATGACGCGGGAGCTCGGCGAGGGGCGGATTCTTCCCCTGATCATCCGGCTCTCCGTTCCGGCGGTCATCGCGCAGCTCATCACGTTTCTCTACAACATCGTAGACCGGATGTACGTCGCAAGGATCGAGGGCGCGGGCATGGAGGCGCTGGCGGCGCTGGGCATCGTGCTGCCGATCACGCTGATTATGCAGGCCTTTGCCAATCTGATCGGACTGGGCGGTGCGCCGAGAGCGGGCATCAAGATGGGGGAGAAGAATCTCCCCGAGGCAAACCGCATCTTCAATACGGCGTTTCTGCTTCTTCTGACCATCGGAGCGGCGCTGGGGCTGCTGGTCTTTATCTTCGCCCGCAGCATCATCCTGTGGTTCGGATGCCCGGAAACCTCGGTCGAGTATGCCGTTTCCTATCTGAGAATCTATGCCTGCGGCTCGGTCTTCGTGATGATGGCGCAGGGACTCAACCCCTTCATCCTGACTCAGGGGTATTCGCTTGCGGCGATGGGCTCGGTGCTTCTGGGCGCGGTCGTGAATATCGCGCTGGACCCGATCTTCATCTTCACGCTGGGGCTGGGCGTTGAGGGTTCCAGTCTTGCGACGGTAATTTCGCAGCTGGCCTCCTGCGTCTGCGTACTGGGCTTCTTCTTTACGCGCAGGAGCATCCTACGCCTGCGCCGCACGGAGATGCGCTTTGACCGCGCAAGGGTCGCAAGCATCCTGTCCCTGGGCGTGACCCCCTTTGTCATGGCGCTGACGGAGTGCGCGATTCAGGTGGTCTTCAACATCAACTTAAAGCGCGCTACGGGAGGAAACGGCGACTACACGGCGGCCCTGACCGTTATGCTGAGTGCGCTGCAGCTCATCTCCCTGCCGTTAAACGGACTCGGAAACGGCGTGCAGCCCTTCGTCAGCTACAACTACGGCAAGGGCGACAGGGACAGGCTCGTCCGGGGCATCCGCTACGTGACCATTATCGCCTTCTGCTTTGCACTGGCCATCTGGTCGGTCTCCATGCTTGTGCCGGAGATGTACGCGCATCTCTTCTCCGCGAGTGATGCGGTTACCGAGATTGTAAAGCGCTACTGCCCGCTCTTCCTCATGGGCTCCATCATGTTCTTCGTGCAGATGACGCTTCAGAACGTCAACGTGGGTCTCGGACAGGGGCGCATGGCGCTCTGCCTCGCCGTCATGCGCAAGGTCGTCATCCTGATCCCGCTCTGCTTTATCCTGACGGAGAAGCTGGGCTTTTGCGGAGTGTACATGTCCGAGGGCATCGCGGATCTGGTCGCGGGCATCATCACGGCCATCGTCATCTTCACGTCCCTTCCGCGCATCTTCCGCCGCAGAGCCGAGGAGGTGCGCCGTCTTGAGGCGCTTGAATGCAGTGAGGGAGCGGCAGAGGGGCAAAACTGAATCGGCGCAAAGGCAAAAGGCGCCCGTCCTCCGCGATACGCTTAGTATCGGCGCGCAAGCCGGTACTAAGAAGCGATTCGGGGAGGGACGGACGCCTGATTTTTTATAAAGAAAACCGTGATGAAGAGAACCCATCGGGATTGTAAAAAGCGCGCGATGCTGCGTGACGATATGAAGCGGGACTTCTGTCTTTTTTACAGGATGGACGCGCCCATGCGGAAGGCGCGTGCGAGGGAGGGGTGACCCTCCATCTGATTCGGGCCGTTCACGCCTCCGGCGAAGATCGTACCCGCAAGAGCCGCACGGTCGAAGAGCGCCAGCCAGCCCTCGAGGCTCTGGACGGCGTAGCGGTCAACGTCGTCGCCGATTTCCGCGGCGGTGGAGAGCAGATAGACCGAGCGGAAGCGGTAGTCGCGCACATAGAGGGAATCCGCGCGGTCGAGCAGCGTCTTCATCTGCCCGCTCATGCCGTTGTAGTAAATCGGCGTGGCGAAGACGAGGATGTCGGATGCCGCCATCTTGTCGACGATGGCGTTTGCATCGTCCTGAATGACGCAGGACTTCTGCGTCTGACAGACGAGACAGCCGTGACAGAAGCCGATCCGCTTTCCGACAAGGGAGATCGTCTCCACCTCATGCCCGGTCGAGCGGGCTCCGTCGGCAAAGGCACGAGCCAGAGCATCGGAATTGCTGCCCGGGCGAAGACTGGTGCTGATGATGAGAAACTTCGTATCCATGGCGGGAAAATCTCCTTTCCTCAGACGAAAAGCGCAGATTATGCTTTTGCAAAACACAGCTTCAGCATACCATAAAGCGGACGGAAAATCAAGAATCACCCCGGCTAAAAAATCCGCGCATTTCGGAGAAAAATGCGCCGGTGGAGGCCTGCCCCGACGGGGCGCATCGAATGCCTGTGCATGGGGACGAAAGCATTCGGGGATAAATCCCTTCCGGGGGAATAAATGCACTTGCAAAGCGGGGGCGGGTATGCTATAATGGGTAAGATATGAAATTAAAAAGGATGATT
>CAVGLF010000022.1:0-20231 GCA_963630045.1 Butyricicoccaceae bacterium
TGCCCAGGGAGCGCAGGTACGCGATGACCTCGTCCGCGCCCGGAAGCTCCGGCGCCAGCGTCATTTCGCGCACGATGGACTCATATCCCGCGATGAGCTTTCTGCACAGAGATTCGGAGGGCGCGGCGATGTCCGGGACGCTCATGGCGCCGGGACGCTCCGTGCTGATGAAGGGACCCTCGAGATGCGCGCCGTAGAGACGCGCGCCCGGAGTGCCCTCGTTCTTCTGACGCTCCATGACGCGGCGGATGACCTCGAGATTATCCCGCATGGTCTCAATCGGGTTGGTAAAGGGGGAGGCCAGAACGCCGCCCACGCCGGCCTGTGCAAGTCCGAGCAGCCACGCCTCCAGGCTCTCGACCGTGGCGTCTGTGATATCGAAGCGGTCGCCTCCGTGAAGGTGGGGATCGATGGGCGCGGGGGAGAGGATGTCCGCGGAAAAGTCCGCGGTCGTGCCGTGTGCGATGCGCGTGATGCGCCCGTCCCGGATGGTGAGAACCTGATCCTCCGCCCAGCCGTTCGGGGTCAGAAGGCGCTTTGCGCCAAGTAAGCAGTTCATGCGTGTCCTCCTTCGCGCCGTCAGCCCTTCAGGGAGCCGATCATGACGCCTTTTACGAAATACTTCTGAGCGAAGGGGTAGACGACAAGAATCGGGACGGTGCAGACGATGATGTTCGCGTACTTGATGAGGTTCTGGACGGCGGGATCGCTCGTATTGGTATGCTTGACCTGAACCTTACCGGCACCGGCCATCATCTGAGAGTTGCTGTCGATGAGGATTTCGCGCAGGATGGACTGGATGGGGTACTGGGAGCGCTTGGTCAGATAGATCATGGGCTCGTACCACATGTTCCAGTAGCCTACGGCGCTGAAGAGTACGATGACGGCGATGACCGCGCCGCTTAAGGGAACGAGGATGCGGAAGAGGATGGTGAAGTCATCCGCTCCGTCGATGGTCGCGACCTCCTTTAAGCCGTCGGGGATGTTGACGAACTGGGTACGCATGATGATGATGTCCCAGACGCTGCAGGCGCCGGGCAGGAGGATGGACCAGGGGGTGTTCACCAGTCCGAGGTTGTTGATGAGGAGGTAGGTGGGAATCAGTCCTCCGCCGAAGTACATGGTGATGGAGAAGAAGATCATGATGGGCTTTTTGAGCATGACGTTCTTCTTGGCCAGCGGATAGGCTGCGGTTACGGTCGTGATGAACTGCAGCAGGGTGCCGACGACGACATAGAACAGGGTATTCTTGAAGCCGGAGGCGATATTTTTATTGGAGAATACCATTTTATAGGCATCCAGATGAAAGCCCTCGATCCACGGGAGCAGGCCGTTATGCTTCATGACGACATCGGGATCGCTGAAGGAATTGACGAGAACCTGATACAGGGGATACAGGCAGATCAGGGCGAGAATGGTCAGAATCAGATAGATGACGACATCCAGGACGACATCGCCGAAGGATTTGCGGATGGCGTTTTTGTGTTTGCTCATGGCTTGAAATCTCCCTCCTTGTCTTACCACAGGCTGGTTTCCGTGGTCTTTGCGCTGAACCAGTTGGCGAAGATGAGCAGCAGGAAGTTGATCACCGTCTGGAACAGACTGACCGCCGTGGAGAAGCTGAAATCGCCGTCCTTGAGGCCGCGGCGGTAGACGAAGGTGCCGATGACGTCGCCGGTCTCATAGGTCAGAGGGGAGTAGAGAAGCAGGATCTTGTCGGAGTTCGCGGCGAAGAGGCCGCCGATGCTTAAGATGAGGAGCGTGACCATGGTGGGCACGATGCCCGGCAGGGTGATGTACCAGATCTGGCGGAGCCGTCCGCATCCGTCGATTCTGGCAGCCTCATACTGCTCCACGGAGATGCCGGACAGAGCGGCCATGTAGATGATGGAGTTCCATCCGATGCTTTGCCACAGATCGGAGAAAACGATGACTGAGGGGAAGAGAGCGGCATTGCTCAGGATATTCTGCGCCTGACCTCCCAAAAGCTTCACAATGGCATTGATCGCGCCGTCGTAGGACAGGAAGGATTTGAGCATGCCGCAGATGACTACGTTGGAAATGAAATAGGGGAGATAGGAGACGGTCTGCACCGTACGCTTATAGGCCTGGTTGTGGACCTCATTCAGGAGAAGCGCCAGGATGATGGGGAAGGGAAAGTTCACCAGCAGGCTGTACAGGCTGATGACGATGGTGTTCCGGATGACATTCAGCGCATGGGGAGAGGAGAAGAACTCCCGGAAATTCGCGAGTCCGATCCATTCGCTTCCCAGAATCCCGAGCTTGGGTCGGTAGTTCTCGAATGCCATCAGGATGCCGTACATGGGGATATAGCAGAAGATGAAAATCAGGACGATGGACGGAAGAACCATCAGATACGCCTGATAATTGCGCTGGAAATCCAGCTTCAGTCGTCTCAGCACGGTGCAGTCACTCCTTTTGAAGGTTAAAAGAGGGGGAATGAGCCCGATTCCCCTTGTATAAGGATGTACGCGGTGTGAATCGGGCTCATGTCAGACGTATTTTTGGGGGACTTTGCGGGTTTACTCGGTCATGTCGTCAAGCGCGGCCTGAGCCAGCTCCTGAGCGCGATCCATGCCGATGGATTTGCAGGTGGACTGGAACTCCTCGAACTTGTCCAGGGATTCCTCGCCGATGATGAACTTTAAGACCATGGGATCCGCGTAGGTGCAGGCATCGTTGTAGGCGCTTTCGAATTCGCCCCAGCCGTCATCGGAGAAGGTGACGAAGGTCCAGACGTAATCCCAGTCGGCGTTCTGCTGCCAGGTGATCATATCCTGGGACTTGACGGACGCCTCGGTCTCCGCATTCTCGGCGGTACGCATGTAGACGCTGCGCAGGCTGTTGTAGGAGGAGGAGCTGGTGAAGAGCTCGCAGCTGAAGATGTAGTCCTGATCGCCGTTGATGACCTTGTCGGTGTAGTAGGGGACGCCGTTGCGGAGCTCATAGGTATCGCCCTCGACACCGTAGGTGCCGCGGAGAATGCCTTCCTTGGTGAAGCCGACATTCAGCCACTGCGCCGCGATTTCCGGGTGCTCGCAGGAGGTGGTGATGGAGGAGTAGTTGGTCGGGACGCTCATGTAGTGGTTGCACCAGTGGAGCTGCTGATCCTTCGTCATGCGGGGCAGAGGCATGGCGACAACATCAAACGCCTGCTCGCCGGTATACATGTCCTCCCAGTCCTCGGAGGAGTAGTACTGACCGAAGTAGATGCCCAGACGGTCGCTCAGGAAGAGAGAGGCCAGGGAGTCGCCGTCACGGTTCATGAAGTCGGGATCGATGTAGCCCTTGGAGTACCAGTCGTTCATCAGCGTCAGGTAATCCTTGAACGCGTCCTGCGTATAGGCATGGGGCTGAACCTTGGTAGCGTCGTCGCTCATCGTCCAGAAGTTCGCGTACAGGTCGAAGGCGGAGATGATGGCACCGTCGCCGGTCATGGTACCGCCGTTATCGAGGTTCATCGGGATGACGTCCTCGCCGCGCGCCTTGAAGGCCGCGAGCACGACTTCCAGCTCTTCCAGGGTTTCCGGAACCTCAAGGCCGGCCTCGTCCAGCCAGTCCTTGCGGATGACGGCGCCGCACTCGGCCGGATAGCTGTCGGTCCAGATCTGCGTCACGCACCAGAGGTTGCCCTTCTTGGTGGTGCAGTAGCGGCGGAAGGAATCCTGGGCGGGCAGGTCGTAAAGATCCTTTTCAGCGCCCCATTCCCAGGCGGCAAAGCTCGCGTCGCTGCAGTCCAGCGCGGCCTTGTAGTCGGGCATGTACTCATCGAGCAGGGGGTTTAAGTCGATGAAGCATTCCTCGTCGATGCCGCTCTGCGGGCCGCCGGGATAGTCGGCACCGAACAGGATGTCGTAGAAATTACCGGACGAGATCATCAGGTTGAGCTGCTGCTCCTGCTGCTCGTAGGAGGGATGGATGAACTCGACGGAAACGCCGGTCTGCTCCTCAAGCCAGATGAAGTAGGGATGCTCGGCCAGTGACTCGTAGTTCTGCGCCGCGGTGCTGTCAATCGGAATCCAGTAGCTCAGCGTGACGCCGTCGCTGCCCTCGATGTACAGGGAGCCGTGCTCGGAGTCCTCGGCGGCTCCGGCGGCGGTGGTCGCCTCGGCTGCGGTGGTGGCGGCGGCCGCAGTGGTGCCGGCGGCCGTGGTTTCGGTCGTGCTGGTGTTTCCGCTGCAGCCGGTGATGACGGATGCCAGCAGAAGCGTGCACAGCAGGAAAGAAAGAATCCGGGTGAAAGTGCGCTTTCTCATTGGGATGATCCTCCTTCGTTTTTTGCGGAGCTCTCCTCATTTGCCCTCAGGAGATGCTTCCGTCTCGTCTACCATCATACGGGAAATGAGGCAATTTTGCAATCAGCAGTTTGTGACCGACATTCTTAACAAAAAATGACAGCGAAAATCGCATATGTTCCGTCACGAAACGAAGAAAACACCCCGAAATACAGAATCTGTCATGTATATTGGACAAATGCAGGATAAAAATACGCGCACCCGGCGCCTCCTTTTTTGTGACAAAAGGAGATTCGAAAGCCGTGTGCGCGTACTGGAGGAGAGAGAGCTGCGTCCTGGATCAAAGCCCCTTGCGGTACTCCGTGGGGGTCTGCCCGTAGAAGGATTTGAACTTGCGGTTGAAGGTCATGATGCTGGTGTACCCCGAAAGCGTCGCGATCTCCTGGATGGTGCGCTCGGGGGAGCCGCGCAGGAGTGCGGCGGCTTTTTCCATGCGCACGGCATGGATGAAGTCGAGAACCCCCTGATCGGACTTGCGGCTGAAGAGCTGGGAGAGGCTGTTTGCGGAAATGCCGAAGGCATCGGCGACCGAGGAGACCGAGAGCAGAGGATCGGAGTAGTTTTTCCTGATATAGCTCTGGATCTCGCTCACGCGGCTGTCGGGAGACTCCGCATGCGCTCCGGACGCGTCCCGGGCCTCCGCCTCCGCCATGCGCAGAAGTGCATCCATGATGGAGTAGAGCTGCCGGTGGCTGCGGCAGTAGAGAAGCTCGCCCAGCGTTTGATTCCAACCGCTGTCGGACAGCTTCAGATAGTCGCGGATTCCGTCCGTATCGTGCAGAAACTGGAATTTCAGCGACGAAAGATGGAGCTTCGAGATATCGGACTCGGGGAAGAACTCCTCCAGAAATTCCGCCGGGAACAGCTCGGGAAGGATTTCGGCGGCATCGGAGAACCTTGCCTCGTGGACGGCGGAGGAGAAGAGGAGCTGCTTATCCAGATGGTGCCAGTCACGCAGGATGGAGGAGATGCTCAGACGGCATCCGGAGAAGCCCGTGATGACGGCCTCTCCCTGCGCGTCCGAGCAGTCCAGCGCCATGCCGGCCTCGCAGTAGGCGCGCTCCAGGTCGGCGGGGTCGGTGTGCAGGCAGCTGAAGCCCGCCGTGACGGCGGGAGCGCCGGTCTGATCGAGCCAGCTGATGCGGGCGGTCAGAAGGGTCTCGACTCTTGACTCCGAAAAGCTCCCGTCCGCGGAGCCCATCACCTCGGCAACCCAGTCATCCAGAATGACCGCATGGCTGAAGACATCATCCCGGTGCAGAAAGTCAAAGGAGCGCACGACCCAGGAGCGCAGCAGCTCGGGGTTTGAGTCGGGCGAGGTATAGCAGATGACGACCCAGGAGCTGTTTTCGGGCAGGGAAAATCCCGCATGATCCGCGGCGTTCCCCCGCAGCGTATCCCGCAGCAGACTGCGCGAAAGCGCGGTTTTATACTCCAGAAGCTCCTCCTGATCCGTTTTCTGACGGTCAAGCAGGGAATCCACGGCATCGCGGATCTGCTCAAGCCCCTCATGCTCGCTGCTGCCCCCGGCGTAGTGCGTTTTGATGTAGAGGACAAGCTCGTTGATGGGCATGACGCTTCCACGGCTGAAGAAGAAGGCGAGCACCAGTCCGAGCCCCAGAGAGGCTGCCAGAAGCACCCAGAAGTACTGCTGCATCCGGCTGCTGCCCTCCAGAATCCGCGAACAGGGCAGAACGGCGCGCACCCGGTACCCTCCGACGGTGGAACTCAGGGAGAACATCCGGTACTGCTCCCCGAACAGGAGGAAGCTTTCGGAGGAGGAAAGCTCATCCAGCGCCGAAAGCGTTTCGGAGTCAAGCGTCTGCCCGGTCTTGTTGCTCCGGGCAAGCACGGTGCCGGAGGCATCCTGCAGGATGAACAGGCCGCCCTCGACGTTGGCTGAATCGATCAGGGAGGTGCAGAAGCTCGGCTTCAACAGCAGGACGATCTGCTTTGAGGACGTGCCGTCCGCACGCCGCCCCGCGCTTCCCGCAAAGGCCAGCGTCCCGTCGGTCAGCGCAAAGAGCTGCCCGTGGGTATAGGTCGAGTGAAGGCGGGTCACCTC
The DNA here is from genome assembly GCA_963630045.1 of Butyricicoccaceae bacterium. Classification (GTDB taxonomy): domain Bacteria; phylum Bacillota; class Clostridia; order Oscillospirales; family QAMX01; genus JAAZKA01. The sequence goes on from CAVGLF010000022.1 coordinate 6,382, forward strand.
CTCCCCGGACACGCCGCGCTTCTCATACAGATTGCGGTACAGCATGTCGCCGGTGCTGACGGCGGAGTCGGAGACGGAAAAATCCCGGGAAGGGTAGTACAGATAGATGGAGGCGACATATTCGGAGCCGTAGGTCAGCTCCCGCGCAAGCTCCTGACGCACCTCCCACAGATCCATGCGGTCGGAGGCCGTCATCATGCCCTCTGCGGGAATCGTCAGGCCGTCCGTCCGGCTTTCGATCTGCATCTCGGTGGTGGAAAGCTCCAGCAGGACACGGTCGATCTGCTGGACGCTGAAGCGCAGGGATTCCTCGGCCAGCGCCTCCTCCTGATCCTGCACCGTGCTGCGGAATCGGATATAAAACAGATTATTTAACAGCAGCGGCAGAGCCGATACCAGAACCATTGAAACCAGTAAGGCCAGAAAGGGCCTTCTGGAGAACCATTTCATGAATGAGCCTCCCGCATAGTATGCCCAGGGTGGACTTTCGTTAAAATGCCATATTTATTATAGCACTAAAACGTCTTTTTTGCCATATGTAAAAATATGACAATACGAAATCACGTACCCTTTCGATACTGCACGGGGGAGAGGCCGGTGTACTTTCTGAAAAGTGTGGAGAAGTGCTGGCTGGAGCCGAAGCCCAGCTCCATGGCGATGGAGGTCACGGTCCTGGACGGATCGGTCAGGAGCTCTTCGGCCTCGCGGATCTTTTCACGCACGGTGAATTCCGCGGGCGGTATGCCCGTGGCCTGCTTGAATTTCTGCTTGAAGCGGGACTCGGAGAGATTTACGAGCGCGGCCATGCGGGCGATGTCGGGCATTTCGTCGCGCGACTCGCGGATGTAGCGGATGACGGCGGCGATGTCCGGCGGCAGCACGGGCTCCTCCGCGCCGCTTTCCTCAAGAATGAGGAAGAGGAAGCTCATGAGCTCCGTGCGCAGACGCGCCTGACGCAGCCCGGAATCCGAGCGGGAGAGCGTATAGATCCGCTCCATCGAGCGTGCCGCGGCGGGGGATACCCTGAGGCGCCGTCCCCGCAGCACCTGCATATCCCGCCACAGCGCACCGCACTCGTCCTCCTCCAGCATACAGAAGCGGGGCAGCCCGGTGGGCACGCGCATGAGAAAATAGGTGAGCGACATGCGGTTCTGCACGGCATCCTCCGCACCGTGACGCTCTCCCGGGAAAATGACCAGCATCTCGCCGCCCGAAAGCTCATACGGGCGATCCTCCACCCGGATCTGCTTGCGTCCGGAGTGCAGCAGGAGAAACTCCACGGCATCCGGATGGGTTTCCATGGGCATCGGATAGGCTGCGTCCCGCGTCCCGAACCGGCCGACCTCCGCAAGCTCGGGCAGGACGTCGTATTCAATATCACTCCAAAGCGGCTGATTCACGGCTCGGCGGACTCCTTTTCATTGTAAATACGGCTGTAAAACGGCAAAAACGGGGATAAAAGTATGACGGTACTTTTGAAAAATACAAAGGGGAGGAAAATGTGATACACTGTTCGGTGTAAAAAAGACTTCGGGAAGGGGGATTTTGCAAAAATGAAATTCGGAGAAACGGGACGCACGATTCGTTTGGGCATCATCGGCTTCGGCTGGAGGGGATACGGACAGACGGAGACGCTTCTGGACATGCCGGACGTGGAGGTCACCGCCGTCTGCGACGTATATCCCGACCGCGTGGGCTACGGCAAGGAGCTTGTCAAAAAGATGCGGGGGACGGAGTGCTTCGGCACGACCGACTACCGCGAGGTCAACCGCCGGGAGGACGTCGACGCCGTCGTCGTCATGACCGACTGGTCGACCCATGTACGCATCGCCATTGACGCGATGAACTGCGGCAAGGATGCCGCCATCGAGGTCTGCCCTGCCTCCTCGGTACAGGAATGCTGGGATCTGGTGCATACGGTGGAGGACACCGGGCGGCACTTCATGTTCCTGGAGAATCAGTGCTATGACGATCAGACGCTGACGCTCATGAACATGGTGCGCGAAGGCGTCTTCGGAGAGATGGTCTATGCCGCCGGCGGCTATCAGCATGACCTGCGCGAGGAGATCGGAAACGGCGACATCAACCGCCACTACCGCCAGCGCAACTTCTTCCACCGCAACGGGGAGATCTACCCGACGCATGAGCTGGGACTTCTGGCCAAGGTGCTGGGCATCAACCGGGGCAACCGCATGCTGGCGCTCACCGCCATGACCACCAAGGCCGTGGGACTGAACGCGTGGTTTGAGAAAAACCGTCCCGACCGTCCCGAGCTTGCCCGTCAGAGGGTCGCTCAGGGCGATATCGCGGGGGTTATGATCCGCTGCGCCAACGGCGAGATGATTCATCTGGTGCACGACTGCACAACGCCTCATCCGTACAATCAGGATCTGCGCATCCAGGGCTCACGCGGCACGTGGAGGGAGCTGAATCACTCCATCTACATCGATGGCGAAAGCCCGCATGAGGAATGGGAGCCGGACGCTCCGTGGCTTGAAAAATACCGCCATCCGCTGTGGAAGGCGTATGAGAAATTCGGACTGCGCGGAGATCACGACGGACTGGATTATCTGACGCTGCGCGCCTTTATCGAGGTCGTCCAGAAGAACGGGAAATCGCCCATTGACGTATATGACGCGGCTTCGTGGATGGCCGTCGGCTGCCTCAGCGAAAACTCCGCCGCGATGGGCGGCGCTCCGGTGCCGATTCCGGACTTCACGAACGGACGCTGGCTCCGCCGCGAGCCGGATGTCCCGTCCTGGTACACGCTGGAGGGCATCTACCCCGAGGAATTCGAGGATCTGACATAAGCTGCCCCCCACGCCCGGGAGGGGACGCTTTCCGTATCATATCATTATACCGATTCCCCCCGCGGGCTGTCAAGCGCACCCCCGGGATTGCAGGTGCGCCTGCTTTGCCCCACTGCCGCATCGCGCAAAAGGGGCGGGGGGGCAGGAGGAAAAAACGCTTTTATGGCGGAGGAACTTCCCCCCCAGGGAATTCTTATAAGGGGGAAATCCTCCGCCGGATGAGCATATATTCCGAAAAATTTTCCGTTTGCGCGCAAAGAACGCGTTACCGCTCCGCGCGGATTCTTGCCTCCATGCGCCGCAGGTTTGCAAGGCTTGCGCGGCAGGCGAAGGCGGGATCCTCCAGTCCTTCGAACTCCACGGTGACGCTTCCGTCATAGCCAGCGCACATCAGGACGCGGAGGCAGGCCTCGATCGGGACGTTTCCGTGTCCCACAATCGCGCCGCGGATCCAGTTTCCGGATCTCGTCATGTAGAAGTACTCGTCGGGGCGGCTTTCCGTCCCGGGCTTGCAGTGGAAATCCTTGGCATGGACGTGCAGGACATAGGGCGCGATGCGTCCGCAGGCCTGCGCGGGATCCTCATCGGCATCGAGGAAGTTGCCCATGTCGCACAGAAGACCGAAATTCGGGTGGTCGACGGCATTCACAAGCGCTTCGACGCGCTCGCTGTCCTGGCAGAACTGACCGTGGTTTTCCACCATGGTGCGCACACCCAGGGACTCGGCATAGCGGGTTACGGCGAGGCAGCCCTCCGCCAGCTCCGGCAGCACGCGGGCAAAGCTTCTCGGAGGGTCGGGAAAGTCGGGAGCCGCGTCATGGCGCATCTTCGGCGCACCGAGGAGCGCCGCAATGTCGGCCTCGCGGCAGAGCCGGTCGATCTCGGCGGCGCGGTCGGGCACCAGAAGGTTGCCGCCTGTCACATAGGCCGCAACGGGCATGGAGAGGCGCTCGCACTCCTCGCGCAGGCGCTTTGCGTAGTCGAGCCGCGAGGAGCCGTCATGCGGCCAGATCTCGCAGATCTCCACGGCGTCATAGCCCAATTCCCGCGCCTTCGCGATGCAGCCCAGCTGCGGCAGGGTTCCGTCCTCGGCGTAGGCGCAGAGGCTGTAGGTGCTTAAGGCATACTGCACAGATATACCTCCCTTATTTCAGAACGACCTCGTGACCGGTGCGGGCGGATTCGTAGATGGCGGTGAGAATCTTCATGATGTCCACGCCGTCCTCGGCCGGAGCGCGGCAGGGCGTGCCGTTCTGGATGCAGTCCACGAAGTGCGCGACCTCGTCGTAGAACAGATCGTCCTCGTTGGCAAAGTAGTCGTTCCGGGCGGGGGTCAGGTTCATCATATGACCGTTGACCTCGCTGTAGAATTCCAGACCGTTCGCCATCTTCACGCCGCCCTTGGAGCCGAAGAGCTCCATGGAGTAGATGTCCTCCTTGAGATCCAGACTGTAGGAGGACTCAAGCTCCAGCACGGAGCCGTCCTCATAGCGTACGAGGGCGACGGCCAGATCCTCTACGTCGAAGACCTTCTGCCCGTCGGCGGAGCTTGCAACGTACTCCAGCACGTCGAGGCATTCGGGGCGGTCCTTCTTTTTGTCAAAGGTCACGCCGTACACGCTCACGGGTTTGGGATTTCCCATCAGGTAGCGGGTCAGGTCGAGGATGTGCACGCCCAGATCGATGAGCGGGCCGCCGAAGGAGTATTTCTTATTGGTGAACCAGCCGCTGGGGCTGCCGTGACGGCGCAGGTAATGCGCCTTGGCGTAATAGAAATCGCCGAAGAAGCCGTGATCGCGCATCTCCTCCACAAGCCGGCAGTCATGACCGTAGCGGCAGCAGAAGCCGATCTGCAGGAGCTTCCCGGAGCGGCGGGCGGCCTCCTGCATGGCCTCGGCCTCCTCGACGGACGCCGCCATGGGCTTTTCGCACAGGACGTTCTTGCCTGCCTCAAGCGCCATGATGCTGCAGGGGGCATGATTGATGTTCCAGACGCAGACGCTGACGGCGTCGAGCTCGGGGAGCGCCTGCAGCATCTCGGCCTCGTCGGTATACAGACGCGTGACTCCGTAGCGCGCGCCCTTTTCCTCCAGACGCTCGCGGTTGATGTCGCAGAAGGCGTAGAGCTCTACGTTCGGATTCCTGCGGTAGGCATCGATGTGGCATTCCGAGATATTTCCGACGCCGATGACGCCGATTTTCAGCTTATTCATGATGATTGTTCCTCCTGATTTCATTCCTGTGCCATCTGAGCGGACAGAAAGTCCGCCGCCATGCGGATGTCTCCCGCGGGATCCGCTCCGGTTTCGCGCTCGATGGTGAGAAAGCTCCGGTAGCCGATGCCTTCGAGCGCCGCAAGGTATTCCCTCCAGCGTACGCCGCCCTTGCCCAGCGGCACCTCTTCGCAGTAATCCGACTCGCAGTAGTCCTCCGGCGCGGGTACGATGCCGTACATGATCTCGGGATCGCAGAATTTCTTATATACGCCGTCTTTTGCATGGGTATGGACGATGTAGGGGGCAAGAATGCGCACGGCCTCGGCCGCATCGCATCCGAAGCCCATGTGGAGATTCGCGGGATCGAAGTTGACCGCGACTCCGTCGGAGGGCAGCGTGTCCAGAAAGCGGCGCAGCACCGCTGCGGGCTCGGGACCGGTCTCAATGGCAAAGTGCGCGCCCATGCTGTGGGCGTACTCCGCAAGCTGTCCGCAGGCGTCCTGCAGGATGGCATAGCGCGGATGCGCGGGATCCTCGGGCACGACTCCGATGTGGGTGGTGACGATCTCCGTCCCCAGGTCGCGCGCAAGGTCGAGAATGCGCTTCGAGCGCTCGATATTGTGCGGATTGTGCTCGGGGTTAAAGAAGCCGAAGCCCAGATCTCCGCAGACGGCGGAGAGAACGAGACCGCGGGAGGCAAGCTCGCGGCGCAGCTCCGAGCGGGCCTCCTGCGTCATTTCCGGGGAGACCTCACCCTCGATTCCGTAAATCTGAACGCCGGAAAGACCCAGCTTTTCCGCCTGATCAAGCCGTTCCCGAAGCGTTCCGGGCAGGCAATCCAGCACGACGCCGATGGGGAAACGATTCATGCCGCATACACTCCTTATATCACTGTTTTCCTGTTTCATTGTAGCGGAAATCCCGGCGCGCGTAAAGAAAGAGACGTGCTTAATACTTGTACAATCCTGCACAAAGGAGGACTCCTGCATAATGATTGCGAGCAGCTATGAATTCGAGGCGGATGTCTATGAGGATCCGCAGCTTCCGATGTATTCGAGCATGGCGTACCTGGAGCGCGGCGAAGGAGGCTTCCTGCACTGGCACGATGCGGTGGAGATTCTGTACTGCATGGAGGGCTCCGGGATTGCCGTCTCGGGAAGCCGGAGGCTCCGGCTGGAGCCCGGGAGCATGGCGGTGATCCATTCGGGGCAGCTGCATGATTTCTATACGCCGGATTCCGACTGCCGGTACGGCGTACTGCTTCTGGCGCGGTCGCTTGTGTGTCCGGATGATCTGCCGTCCTCGCCCGTGCAGACGTTTCTGAAGGACGCGGAGGCGGCGGCGCAGGTGGAGGGCATCATGCGCGAGCATGAGGAAAAGCGCCCCTACTACCGCGCGGAGATTCGCGCCCGCATCGCCCGCCTGTTCGTCAGTCTCCAGAGACGATATCCGGGGGAGGAGGAGCAGAGCGGCGCGGCCGAGGGCAGAAAGACGGAGGTCACGAAGGCCGTGACAGCCTACATCCGCCGCCATTATGCGGAGCCGATCTCCGTGGACGACATCTGCGCCGCCGTCTCCTTCAGCCGCTCCTACGTCTGCCACGCCTTCAGAGAGGTCACGGGAAAGACGATAGTCGAGTACATAAGGATGGTGCGCTGCGCCGGCGCGCATGCCCTTCTGGCGGAGGGACACGCAAGCGTCGCGGAATGCGCCCGGCAGAGCGGCTTTCAAAACCCGAGCTATTTTTCCCGCATCTACCGCCGCGAGATGGGACTTTCACCCTCCGAACACAAAAGGGACGCACAGGAATAATCCTGCCGCCAAAAAACAGGAAAGGGAAACCGGGAGGGGGAAAAAGGCCCGGGGGCGAATGCGTCGTCAGGCGTGCCTGCGCTGCAGGTAGGCTAAAAGGGTTTGCGAGACGACCGATGCTGCGGTTTTGGGAAAGGTCAGTCCCAGCGTTCGGGACGCCGCGGGCTCCAGCGGCCGCGACACAAGCCCCTGCCCCCCGAAGGCCTGCATGACCAGCTCCTGCGAGATGGTCACGCCCAGTCCGCTGCGCACGAAGGCCATGATCAGGGAATCATCGCGGAAGCTGTAGGTCGTGTCGGGCTTCACCGGGCAGTGCTGCATCAGATGCTGGATGTCGCTGCCGCAGCCGGGCGTCTCCACGATGAGGGGATAGCGGAACAGCTCCGGCAGGGTGACGGCGGGACGGGAGGCCAGAGGATGCTTCTCGGGCAGCACCGCGCACAGGGGATCCTCGCAGAGCGGGTAGAATTTCAGATCGTCCGCCACGATGGAGGACAGAAAGCCGCAGTCCACCTGCCCGTGGATGATCCAGTCGCGGATTTCATCGTAGTTTCCGTCCAGAATCTCCATCTCCACCTTCGGGAAATGCTCCGCGAAGTAGTGCACCACATCGGGCATCCAGATCGCCGTGACGCTGGAAAAGCTGCCGATGCGCAGCTTCCCTTCGATCTTGTGGTTGATGTTGAAGGCGGCCTGCCGCAGCCTGGCCTTCTGGTTGACCAGATCCCGCAGATAGGGCAGAAGACGCGCTCCGTTGTCCGTCAGCTGTACGCCGCGCTTGAAGCGCGCGAAGAGCTGCACGCCCAGCTCCTCCTCCAGCCCCGCCATCATCTGGCTGATGCCGGACTGCGTATAGTTCAGCACCTCGGCTGCTGCGGAAAAGCTACCTGTTTCGCATACCTTCAGGAAGATTTCGTAGCGATCCTTCTGTTCCTTCATTCATCAGTGCTCCTTATATATGAAAGTAAAAAGATTTGCTTTACTGATAGTATAACATGGATTATACTGAGAATCAACGTTATAAGAGGGAGAATCGCAAAATAATGGAAAAGAAAAAGAGCAATTTTACGGGGCAGCTCGGCTTTGTCATGGCTGCCGCCGGCAGCGCTGTAGGTGTCGGCAACCTGTGGCGTTTCCCGTACCTCGCCGCGAAGGACGGCGGAGGCCTGTTCATCCTGATTTACCTGGCACTGGTGCTGACCTTCGGATTTACGCTGCTGACCTCGGATATCGCCATCGGCCGCCGTACCAAGGAGAGCGCCATTGAAGCCTATGCGAAAATGTCGAAAAAGTGGAAGTTTCTGGGCATCCTGACCTTCTTCGTGCCGGTCATCATCATGACCTACTATGCCGTCATCGGCGGCTGGATCACGAAGTACGCCGTGGTCTATCTGACGGGACAGGCGCAGGCGGCTGCGGCTGACGGCTACTTCACGTCCTTCATCACGTCCCCCGTTGCGCCCGTCGTCTACGGACTGCTCTTCATGGCCGTCACGTCCGTCATCGTATATGCCGGTGTCGAGGGCGGCATCGAGCGCGTGTCCCGCTACATGATGCCGGTGCTCTTCGTGCTGGTCATCGCCATCGCGATCTACTCGCTCACCATCAGAAGCACCGATGCGAGCGGCGAGACGCGCACGGGCATCCAGGGACTGATCTACTACCTGACGCCGCACCTCGAGGGGCTCACGCTCAAGCGCTTTCTGCAGATTCTGCTGGATGCCATGAGCCAGCTCTTCTTCTCGCTCAGCGTTTCCATGGGCATCATGATCACCTACGGCTCCTATGTCAAGGATGATGTCGACCTGAATAAATCCGTCAACCAGATCGAGTTCTTCGATACGGGCGTTGCGCTTCTGGCGGGTGCCATGATCATCCCGGCGGTCTACGTTTTCTCGGGCATTGACGGCATGAGCGCGGGTCCCAGCCTGATGTTCGTTTCGCTGCCCAAAATCTTTGCCGCGATGGGCAAGATCGGCACCGTCGTCGGACTGCTCTTCTTCATCACGGCGATCTTCGCCACGCTGACCTCCTGCATCTCCGTTCTGGAGTCCATCGTCGCCAACTGCATGGAGATCTTCCATGCCGACCGCAAGCGCACGACGCTGATCCTGACCGTCATCTACCTCGCCGCCACCGCCGTCATCGCGCTCGGATACAGCGTCTTCTATTTCGAAGCTCAGCTTCCCAACGGCTCCACGGCGCAGCTTCTGGACATCATGGATTACATCAGCAACAGCGTCATGATGCCCTTCATCGCGCTGCTGTCCACCGTTCTGATCGGATGGATCGTCACGCCGGATTACGTCATCGATGAGATGGAGCGCAGCGGACATGCCTTCCGCCGCAAAAAGCTCTATACCGTCATGATCCGCTATGTCGCGCCCGTGATGATGCTCATCCTCTTCCTGCAGTCCACGGGTATCCTTTCCTGACACATGAAGCGGTAAGCACCGGAAAATAAAAAAATACTGCCCCCCGTTTTTAAAAGAATGCCGGAAGCTCCGGACTTGAAAAAAAGGGGGGGCAGTATTTTTATGCCTTTACGGCGCGGAAGGCGTTGTGGGTTTCCTGCACCATTCGGAGTGCTCCAGCTCGAGGAGGCTCAGCTTGCGGTCGAGCCCGCCTGCGTATCCCGTCAGACTGCCGTCCGAGCCGACGACGCGGTGGCAGGGGACGATGAGGGAGATGGGGTTGTGCCCGACGGCACCTCCGACGGCCTGTGCGGACATGCGCGGGGAGTCCCCGCGGGAGCGGGAGATCTCCCGTGCAAGCTCGCCGTAGGTCACGACATGCCCGTAGGGAATTTTCAGGAGCAGCTCCCACACGGCACGGCGGAACGGAGTGCCCCGGAGGAGAATCGGCGGCGCAGCGTCCGGGCAGCGTCCGGAAAAGTAGACATCGAGCCAGCCGCGGGTCTGCCGAAGTGCCTCGCAGTCCCCGTGAGACGGGCTTTCTGCTTCGTTCTCCGCGAAGACAAGGCCGGTCAGGGCATCATCCTCCGCCGTGAGAAGGATGCGTCCCAGGGGCGAATCATACGTCTGAGTGATGGTCATGTGCAAAACCTCCCTGCAGTCAGGAATTGTTGGAGAGTGTCGGGAGCGCTCTGGGGGCGCGCGTGATGCGGAAGGTTGCCTCCACCATGCAGAACATCAGGGCGAAGAAGGCCAGAATGTACACGGGCATGATTCCGTAGCCCAGGCGTCCTCCCAGAAAACCGAAAACGGGCGGGATGAAGGTCGAACCGACATAGGCGCTGGCCATCTGAATGCCGATGATGGCAGAGGAATTTTCCGCTCCGAAGTTTGCGGGGGTGGAGTGGATGATGCTGGGGTAGATCGGGGCGCATCCGAGGCCGATGACAACAAAGCCGATCTTCGAGATCAGCACATACTCCGTCGGAATCAGCAGGAGGAGGATGCCGCAGAGCAGTACGCCGCTGCCCAGACGGATCATGTTCCGGTCCCCGAGCCCTTCCGTGATGAAGCCGGAGAGGAAGCGTCCAGCGGTGATGCCGATGTAGAACATGGAGGCAAGCCCCGCCGCCTCCGCAGCGGACATATGCTTTGCCTCGGCGAAATAGGTGGCGGCCCAGTGCATGGTGGTCGCCTCCGCCGCACAATAGGCGAAGAAGCCCGCAAGCAGGAAGGGGACGCCGCGGATTTTCAGCGCATCGGTCAGGCTGACGGCCTTTCCCTGCTCCTCGGCGGCGGGTTCGGGATTGACCCTCCAGACGGGCAGCGTGACGAGGAGAAGCAGAGCGATAACGAGCTGCATCGCTCCGACCATGCGGTAGCCGTTGTTCCAGACGGAGTGCGTCAGCGCATAGCTCATGACGAAGGGGCTCACAATCGTGCCGACGCCCCAGAAGCAGTGCAGCCAGCTCATACTCTTCGAGGAATAATGCAGCGCGACATAGTTGTTCAGCGCGGCGTCAATGGCTCCCGCCCCCAGTCCGTAGGGTACGGCAAAGACAATCAGCATCCAGAATTTCGTCGAAAAGGAGAAGCCGAACAGCGCGATGACCGTCAGGAATACGCTGAGCACGGTGACAATCCTCGTGCCGAGCCTGCGCGTCAGCCGGTAGGAGAGAAGACTCGATACGATGGTGCCGCCGGAGATGGTCATGGAGATGATTCCCATGTAGGAGGTGGGTACGCTCATCTCCGTATGCATGACCGTCCAGCCCGAGCCGAGAAGAGAATCTGGGAGACCGAGGCTGATGAAGGCAAGATAGATCAGCGCAAGCAGAAGATGATACATATGGCATTCGCTCCGTTTATTTAAAAAATTCCCCCTACTGAAAAAAACAGGCGCATGTACTTCTGAGGCAAAAAGCCGTGCCGGGGGGGAAAGGGAGTGGCGCCGTTTTTTTAGTCCGTCCAGACGGTTTTTGCCAGATTGAACACCGCCCAGGCCTTGGGCCAGCCCGCATAGAACGCGGTATGGGTTATGACGGCGGCGATTTCCTGCTTCGTCACACCGTGATTTTTCGCATTCTGCAGGTGATAGGTGAGGGAGGAGTCCGTGATGCCCTGCGCCATCAGCGCGACGACCGTGATGATGCTGCGGGTTTTGAGATCGATGTCCCCGTTGTTCCAGTTTTCCCCGAAGAGGATGTCGTCATTGAAATGGGCAAACTCCGGAGCAAAGTCTCCGAGTGCGCTGCGTCCTGCGGTCTGGGTGATTTTTTCCATGGTGGTACAGGCTTCCTTTCATCATATAATCACCCCGTATCATACCACAAACGGGGCATATGATGCAAGCCTGTGGGGACAAAAATTCCTCCCCCCTCAGAGTGCAAGGGGGGAGGAATCGGGACGCGGGAAAGCCGCATCAGTCGATGGCTTCGATCAGAATCAGCTCGGAGGCAAGGGACGTGGGAATGTGGACGTGGACGCCGGAGCTTGTGAGCTCATGGCCCGGAAGCTCGAAGGAGGAGCGGCTGTTGTCGAGCGTCACCCGGTAGCGGCGGGAGGGATCCACGCCGCGGGGGATGATCGTATACTCCGTGCGCACGGCGCCGGAGAGGGTATAGGCGGTGATGGCGGCGCGGTCACGCTCGCGGGAGGCGACCTCCAGAATGCAGAAGCCCTCCTCCAGGCATTTGCGCGTCTCGGGCGTGTGATGATACACCCGGCACTGCGGCAGGAAGGGACGGATGAAGTCCTTATAGAGCTGCACGCTGTGGCGCACGAACTCCATCTGAGCGGGGTTCGGCTGGGTGCCTGCCGGAGCGACCACGTTGAGCGACATATGGTTCAGCATGGTGACGCGCATCTGGAGATCCAGAGTGCCGTAGACATGGCTGAACATGCCGGCGAAGAGACGATCCACGCGCTCGGGCGGGAGCGCCATGGTCATGCCGTTCGTGATGGTCACCGAAAGAGGCGCACGCTGCCAGTCGGACACCCAGGTGTGATTGAAGGCCTTCATTTGCCCCAGATCGGTGCGTCCGCCGCCGCCCGCGCAGTTTTCGAAAATCATGTTCGGGAAGCGCTTTTTCAGGTTCCCGTACAGACGGTACGCCGCATCGAAGTTCCGCTGAGCGAGGCACTCCGTGTTTCCGGGCACGACATCGCGCAGCCCGAAATACTCCCGCGACGAGAAGTTGTAGTCTACGCGCAGAAAATCAAGCTCGTACTCCGTGATGATGCGCTCAAGCTCAGACTCCGCCCAGGCAAAGGCATCGGGACGGGTCAGATCAAGGAAGCCCCTCATCTGATTGCCGAAGAGATTGGACGCACGCCACTCGGGATGCTCCCGATAGGCATCGCAGAGCTCACCCAGCCGCTCAATCTCCACCCACAGACCGAACTTCATGCCGAGCTTGTGGCATTCGTCGCGCACCTCTCCGATGCCGTTGGGATACCGCTCGGGGTTGGGGTGATTGGTTCCGTTATAGCCGGCCCAGTTGATGCGGCGATCGGGCGGGCAGGCCCATCCGGCATCGATGATGAAGATCTCCGCGCCCATATCGGCAAACTGCTTCATATAGGAAAAGGTTGTCGGCACCAGCATGTCGTGCTCCGCGCCCATGCCCGCGCCCACGTAGAGCGCCGAGGGATCCGCTTCGGGACGGTTTAATACGCTCCGGCGGATGTGGTCGTGCATCTCGCAGACCGCATCGTCCAGATCGCCCATGATCTGTCCGATGTGGAGCTCCGGCGCGGTGTAGCTCTCTCCCGGTGCGAGCACCAGCAGGGGACGCACGGAGTCCAGCTCGGCCTCCAGCGAAATGAGGCTCCTCTCGCGCTCAGGGGTAGCATCGAGGTCGACATGGAAGCGGTAGCCTCCGGAGTAGCCCAACTGCACGAAGGTGATCTGTCCCATAATGTTGTTGCGCAGGAGGATCATCGGGTGACGGTAGCGCTCGCGTCTGTAGCGCCCGTCCACGGAGAAGGTGCCCGGCACGACGTCATGCCAGCCGAAGGCGCCCTCGCGTCCCCACAACGCATCCTCGAAGTAGCCCAGGGAGTAGAGCTTTTCCGTATTGTCCAGATGCGTCATCGAACCGCGATCCATGACCTCCAGACCGCCGGCCAGAGGGGAGAGACGGCTGACGGCCAGCGGATGGTCGGAGCGGTTCTCGATTGTGAGCGTGCGCGTCATCATCTGCGTGCCGTCCAGAAGCGTAGTGAGCGTGAGCCTGACCGGCAGGATGCCGCTGTCCAGCACGAGCGTGGCCAGCGCGTGATCCTCGAATTCCTCCACGCGGAAATCCGCAAGCTGCAGGTTGTAGTCGAGGCTCCGTCCGTCCAGCTCCACGTGGAAGGACGAGGGCTCCGGAAACGCATTGTGCTCGATGCGCGTCACGCAGTTGGGAAGCACGTTGAGCGGGTATCCGGATGCGTTCCATCCGCGGGAGACCAGTACGCCGTGCGTAAGCGACTCCTCGAATACAGCAAGTCCCGAACGATAGCAGAAAACCGGCTCTTCGCCGGGCTGGTAATAGACATTGAATACGGGCTTTGTCTGAGTCATGTCGACAGACCTCTCATTCGTTATAGTG
>CAVGLF010000023.1:0-6303 GCA_963630045.1 Butyricicoccaceae bacterium
GGGCAGACGAAAACAATATCAGATTTTCACGCTCAGGCTCCGATTGTCGCGCGGACGGAACCGGGTCCCTTGAGCATGCTGTCGGTCAGAGCGCAGATCTCACGGAGCGTCTCAGGCTCGTCGAAGAGATTGCGTCCGAAGACCGCCTTGTCCTCAAGCAGCGGGCGGAATGCTTCCGCAGCGGGCTTTCCGGCCTTCGCAGCTTCGCCGCAGGCGACGAGCGTATCGTGAATCGGGTCGTCCTCGAGCTTGTACTCGACTCCGAGGTCATCCACTCCGGTGCAGTAGCGCAGGCAGCCGGCCGCCGCCATCAGGATGACGGAGAGCCTGTCCTTCTCCACACCCTTCTCACGCGCTTCCCAATAGGTCTCCATCAGTCTGGGCGTGATCTTGGTGGACACGTTCAGCGCAATGCGCATCGGATCGTCGGGGATGTTGGGGTTGTTCAGACGGGCAAAGGTATCGGCGATGAAGTCCGCGGGATCAATGGCGGCGGGACGCTCGATGACGCCGCGAACGATATCCGTGATCTGACGGATGATCTCGACGAGTCTGGGCTCCTGCATGCACTTGTAGATGCCGTACGCGCCGCGATTTCCCAGAAGAACACCCAGGGACGCAAAGGTCGTGTGGCTCATGTTGAGCACGCGCAGCTTCATGTCCTCATACTTCTTGACATCCGCAAAATTCGGGCACATGAAGACGCCCTTCGCGCGGTCGAATTCGGGACGGCCGCCGGGGAAAACATCCTCAATCGCCCAATAGCGGTTCTCCTCCGTGACGATGACGGAGGAATCGATGTCCAGCGCCTCCATGCGGGCGCGAACGGCATCGTCGGGAGACACCGCAATGCGGTCGACCATCGTATTCGGGAAGCCCACCTGCTTAGGATCGGAGAGATACGCAAGGAATCCCTTGGGCGCAAAGCCCTTCTCCTCCCAGGCGCGTCCCATCGTGCGCAGCACGGCTCCGGTGAAGAAGCCGTTTTTGGAGAAGTTCGTGCAGCTGACAACGGCAAACTTCAGCCCCGCATTGAAGCGCTCGAGCAGGAATCTGGCCCACTTGCCGGGGTCGGAGGTATAGGTGCCGTTTTCCATATCCGCGATGACCTTGGGAGATGTCGGAGTCGCAAACTCGCCGCCGGAATAGGTCATGCCGTAGACGATTTCCGGTGCGTTGATCGTCGCAAACTGAACCTTAGGATCGCGCGCGTAGGCCAGAAGCTCCTGCCAGTCGTCGGATTCGGTCGTGCTTTCCAGGAAGAGTGCACGGGTAATCGCGCCCTGAATCTTCGGCAGAGCCTCGCCCTTCTTGTTTCCGTAGATGATCTGCGTCACGAGCATGTCGGACTTTAAAAGCCCCTCATAGTAGGCATGAGAAAAGGTCTCGACGCCCGCAATGGTGCCCGAGGCATGGCCTCCGTCCAGAAGGTCCTGCATGATATCCGCAAAATGTCCGAATCCCATTCGGCCCATCGAGAAGCAGATCGCCGTTACCGGCAGCGACTGACGGTCATATTTCGGAAGCTGTGCGCCCTTGCCGGCCCAGAACTCAGCATCGTTCAGCAGTGCCTGATTCAAAGCTTTCATTCGTATCGTTCTCCTTTGGTATTTTGGTCTCGAGTATCATTGTACCATTCTCTGTTTCCGATTGCAAGAGGGGCTGCTCTATTTCCTGCTTCCATTATCCTAAAAAAATCCGCCGTCGCGGTCATGACCCGGGGCGGCGGAGGATATGGGGCATCCGTTTCAGACGCGAACGCCCGGGTGAAGCTCGAGAAAATGGTACGGATCCCGGCGTATGGTCTCCGTGCCCACACGCATCAGCGCGGCGGCATCCACAAGAAAAGCCTCAGCCGCGAGAACCGTGCCCCGCGTAATTTCTCCCTCCTTCAAGAGAGACGCGGCACGGGCATAGCGCTGCGCGCCGAAGCGATTTATTCCGTGACGATAGACGAGCTTGTCGTACTTTCTCCCCTGAGCATCCGTCATGTGGTAGAGCCATGGCTCCGGCCAAAAAACGTAGGGCGCAGGAGCGGCTTCTTCGACGCCGTGCATGAAGGTCATCGGCCCCATGCCGCAGCCGAGCATGAGAATCTTGCCGCCGAGCTCCGGCAGCTTGCGATACGGAGAGTGCGCTCCGACGGGCGTATCGTCCTCCTCCTGTCCCGCAACAAGTGATGCGGCACCCGCTCCGCGGGCCGAGACCGAGTGCGTCGGGCTTATGCTGCGCAGTACACCGGGAAGATGGCGGAAGGTTTCGGGCAGCAGACCGACACAGACGGGCGTTTCATAATAGTCCCAGAAGGGATTTTCACGGTTTACCGTCGCATAGGACAGCGCCGGAAGCGCCAGCGTCCCGGTATCGCCCACTGCATCCTGAATCGCGTCCAGCACATATTCCGGAGTCCGATCCGTTCCGAGCGACTTCATGGAGGAATGCATGAGAATCGTATCCCCCCGGCGCACGCCGAGCGCGTGAAGATCGCGGATAATCTGATCACGGGGTTCCATTGTTTACCTGCGGCCTCCTTGCTGCTTTATCAGAACAAAGCCGTCCTCACGTTTCCATGGGACGGCTTTGCTTTCAGGTGTCTTTATTGATTTTCCTGCGCGGAAGCTTTTTCGCGGGGTTCCGCTCTCTTCGCGGCCTCTTCCTCCTCGAGCTTGCGGTAGGCAACCTTGCCGACCAAGGTCTTCGGCAGCTCATCGCGGAACTCGATGGCATAGGGAAGCGCGTACTTCGCGATGTGCTGGCGGCAGTAGTCAAGAATTTCCTTCTTGACGGCGGGCGTCGGCTCGATGCCGGGACGCAGGACGACGAAGGCCTTCACCTTCTCCATCTTATACGGATCGCGCACGCCGATGACGCAGGACATCAGAACGGACGGATGCGCATCGATGATGTTCTCGATCTGCGACGGGTATACGTTGTAGCCGGAGGTGATGATCATGCGCTTGATGCGCTGACGGAAGTAGACGAAGCCCTCCTCGTCCATGAAGCCGAGGTCGCCCGTGTGGAGCCAGACCGTGCCGTCCTCGTCCTTATGCAGCGTATTGGCGGTTTCGGCGGGGTTGTTGTTGTATCCGATCATGACGGTCGGACCGGAGATGCAGATCTCGCCTTCCTCTCCCACGGGTACCTCCTCATCGGTTCCGGGCTTCGTAATGCGGTAGAAGACATCCGGGAACGGTACGCCGATGCTGCCCTCACGATAGGTATCCTTCGGCGTCAGGCAGCTTGCCGTGACGCACTCGGTCGTGCCGTAGCCTTCGCGGATCTGGACGGGCGCGTTGTGTGCCTTCAGGAATGCGTCGACCTTCTTCTTGAGCTCGATGGAGAGCGAATCGCCGCCGCAGAAAACGCCGCGCAGGTAGGACAGATCCACGCCCTCAAGGTTCTTGTTGCGCAGGAGCGCCTCGTACAGCGTCGGAACACCCGCAATAAAGTTGGGCTTCTTGTTCTTCAGAAGCTCCGTATAGCTGTCCACATTGAACTTCGGGACGAGAATGCACTCCATGCCGCAGATCAGGGACGTATGGATGCATACGCCCAGGCCGAAGCCGTGGAAGATGGGCATGACGGCCAGCATCTTGAATCCGGCGATGGACTCATATCCGGACGCAGCCGCCGTCTGGAGTCCCAGCGCGTTGAAGTTGATGTTCGACAGAATGATGCCCTTGGTCGTGCCGGTCGTGCCGCCGCTGTAGAGGATCGCGCCGGCATCCCTGTCGGTCTTCGTATGATCCTCGACATCCTCCGTCACGTTCTTCGCATCGGCCAGAAAATCCTTCCACAGTACGATGCGATCCTTGGAGCCCTCCGGCAGCTTGGGGATTTCACTGGCCTTCTGCGTCAGCTTGTAGCCGATACGCAGCACGAGACTCAGCTCATCCTGGGGCTGGGCAACCAGTATCGTCACGGGGCCGTCCACCTGACTCGCAGCCGTCACAGCCTTCGCGGCGAACTGATCGAGCGTAAGGATGGTATGGCTGCCCGCATCGCGCAGATAGAACGCAATCTCGGACGGAGCGGAGAGCGGGTGCACCATGTTGGCAAGCGCACCGATCTTGTTGAGCGCGTAGAAGGTATCCACGGCCTGCGGCATATTGGGCATACAGATGGTTACGCTGTCGCCCGAGCGGATGCCGAGCGCATACAGCGCACGCGCCGTACGGTCGAGCCTCGTCTCGAGCTGGCGGTACGTCGTCTTGCAACCCATAAACTCATACGCCGGAAGCTCCGGATGCTCGCGGCAGATGCGCAGCACCATCCGGTACATCGTCAGCTTCGGATAATCCAGCGTTGCGGGAACTGTGCCGTACTGGGAAAGCCACGGAGCGGCATGATTCATATGACTACATTCCTCTTTTTCTCATACTGTGTGGATTTACTTAGGCCAGTATACTGGATTCACAGAAAAAAAGCAAGGGACATTATTCCGATTTTGCCCCATGGCTTTCGATTCCTTCGCAGGCTTTCCTTTTGTGCAAAGTAGATGCCCCCTATTTTTTTAGTTTCCCCGACGAAGCCCTTGTCCCCCCCCCGGGTGGCGTGAGTGCCGAGTTTTTTCGTTGACGAACCGCACGGCACGGGGTATAATAGACTCTGCAGGCAGGTCATTATGGCAGGGGGAAGCATACATATATGAACGATATACGCGAAGAAATTGCGGCACTGCGCGCAAAGCTTGAGGAATACGCGCGGCTCTATTACGATCTGGACGCGCCGGTCGTCTCGGATTACGAGTACGATATGCTGATGAACCGGCTGAAGGCTCTGGAGGCCGGGCATCCCGAGCTCATCACGCCGGACTCCCCCACCCAGCGGGTCGGAGGGCATGTACTGGAATCCTTTGAGCCGGTGCGGCATGCCGTCCCGCTGATGAGCCTGACGGACGTATTCTCGCTGGACGAGGTGCGCGCCTTCGACCGCCGTGTGCGCGAGCAGGAGCCCCGGCCCCGCTACGTCGTCGAGTGGAAGATCGACGGTCTTTCCGTCGCTCTGGAGTACGAAAACGGGGTCTTTGTGCGCGGGGCGACGCGCGGAGACGGTGTAACGGGTGAGGACGTCACCCAGAACCTGCGCACGGTGCGTACGATTCCCCTTCGGATTCCGGACGCGCCTGCGCGTCTCATCGTCCGCGGCGAAGTCTACATGTCCCGCCCGAGATTTGCGGAGCTGAACGCGCGCCGCGAGGCCGCGGGAGAGCCTCTGTTTGCCAATCCCAGAAACGCCGCTGCGGGTTCCCTGCGCCAGCTCGATCCGAAAATCGCGGCTCAGAGGGGTCTGGACATCTTCGTATTCAACCTTCAGCTGTCCGAGGGCGGACCGGAGTTTTCAAGCCATGCCCGGACGCTTGAGTGGCTGCACGACCGGGGCTTTTCCGTGAGTCCGGATTTCAGGGTCTGTACGGACATCGGGGAGGTCTGCGCCCGCATCGAGGAGATGGAGCATGCGCGGGACTCGTTGCCCTTCGGCACGGACGGTGCCGTCGTCAAGGCGGATGACCTTCGTCTGCGCGAGCGCATGGGCGCTACGGCCAAGGCTCCGAAATGGGCGGTCGCGTACAAGTACCCGCCGGAGGAGGCGCGCACACGTCTGAGGGATATCACCATTACGGTCGGACGCACAGGCCTTCTGACGCCCAATGCCGTGCTGGATCCCGTGAGACTCGCGGGCACCACGGTATCCCGTGCCTCGCTGCACAATCTGGACTGGATTTCGGAGAGGGATCTGCGCGTAGGCGATCTCGTGACCGTGCGCAAGGCCGGAGAAATCATCCCGGAAATCGTGTCCGCCGACGTCGCCGCCCGTCCCGAAGGGACCGAGCCCTTCCGCATGCCGGATGTCTGTCCCGTCTGCGGAGCAAAGGTGGAGCGCGACGAGGACATGGCGGCCATGCGCTGCACGGGTGCGGACTGCCCCGCTCAGCTGCTGCGGAGGCTGGTACACTTCTGCTCGCGCGATGCCATGGACATCGAGGGCTGCGGTCCGGCGCTGCTGCAGAGCCTTGCGGACTCCGGGCTGGTTCGCGATCCGTCCGATTTGTATACGCTCCGGGCAGAAGCCGTGTCGGAGCTTGACCGTATGGGCAAAAAATCCGCCGAAAAGCTGATCGCCGCCATTCAGTCCAGCCGTTCGCGCGGCATGGCGCGTCTTTTGTATGCCTTCGGCATCCGTCAGGTGGGAAGCGCCGCAGCCTCCGTGCTGGCCTCCCGTTTTGAAAGCCTCGAGGCGCTGATGGAGGCCGATGAGGACGCCTTGACCGCAATCCCCGACATCGGTGCCACGACGGCGGCC
>CAVGLF010000023.1:6313-18817 GCA_963630045.1 Butyricicoccaceae bacterium
CGGCGGCCTACATTCTGGCGTGGGCCCGTGAGGATGCCGCCCGGACGCTCGTGCAGCGGCTGCGCTCTCTGGGCGTCGATACCGCCTCTCACGAGGAGCCCTCCTCCGATACCCTTGCGGGGCGCACCTTCGTCCTGACCGGGACGCTTTCCCGCTTCACACGTTCGGAGGCCACGCGGGAAATCACCTCGCGCGGGGGACGCGTTTCCGGCTCCGTGTCAAAGAAAACCTCCTATGTCGTGGCCGGTGAGGATCCCGGCTCGAAGCTCGACCGGGCAGAGGCACTAGGCGTGCCGGTGCTCTCGCAGGAGGATTTCGAAACCTTACTGAAAGACTCTTGAAAGAAGCCGTAAAATCTGGTATACTGAAGTACACACGGGATTTCAAAGAAGGATGGAGCAATGATGAAGCGTATCGCAACATGGCTTATGCTGCTGACCCTGCTGCTGGCACCCTGCGTGCTTGCGGTTCCGGCCAACGAAAACGCCCTGAATCTCAGGATCGTATACAGGGTTCAGGCCGGAGCATTGGGGAGCGATGAGTATGTTCTCTACTGCAATGCCTCGGCCTTTCCCATCGCACGCGATGAAGAGGCAACCTATCTGCTGACGGATGCGGCGCTGTATAATTTCGATACGGCCATCGCGGCGTCTGCGGAGGGGATTTCCGCGCTCTTCGAGGATGCCGGCATCTCCGGAATCCGTGCGGAGGAATACGCGGCCGAGTTCACGGTGCAGAGCGCGGACATTGCCATCGTATACGGCGGCGAGGTGTACACGCCGACGCTGGTCTACAGCTCGGATTCCTATGCGCTGCTCTCGCTGACCGATGCGCCGGATATTGCCATTCCCGCCTATACCGAAACGCTTCCGACGTCCTCCGTGTACTTTTACGGCACGCAGACTCCCGGCTTCGGCATAGCCTCCGAGGAGCCCCTCCTTGCGGAGACGCTTGTGCGGACGGATGCCGCGCTTGCGGATGCCTCCGGTACCATTACGGCCGAGACCGCCTATACCTGCGAGAATCTCGGCTCCCCCATTCTGGACTCCACCGGAACGGTCTGCGGCATCGTCTGCTATGACGCCGCCTCCGGGACGATCTACGGAGCTGCGCTCAGCGGCCTGAAGGAGGCTCTCTCCCCCCTGGGCATAACGCTCGACCCCATCGGCGGTGCGCGTGAGCCCGCTGCGACGGTTCGCCATACCACAGCCGCGCAGACCTCGTCCGAGACCGCCGCCGTCACGACCACCGCACGCAAAAGCTCGGAGACGGGCACCATGACGGCGGATCTGCGCACGCTCATCATCTACGCCACCTGCATCGCCGGAGCGCTGCTGATTCTCGTCATCATCCTGCTGATCCTGCGCAGCCGCGCCTCCCGTCCCGACCGCGAGGTCGAGCAGCTCCGGCGCGATGAAAACCGCGAAAACCTCGCGCGTCCGACCGCTGCCGCGCGTTCCGTACACGCTTCCCCCGCCCCCGTTCGCCCCGAGCCGGAGCGGGCTCCCCTCAAGGAGGATCTCTTTGCCGCTCCCCGCTATGAAGCGCCCCGCAGCGCGCCTGCGGCGTCCTCGCCGTCTGCTCCCGCAGCCGACGACGGAGCTACGCGCCGCATTCCGAAGCCTGCGTCTGCCGCGCCCTCGCCCGCGCCTGCTCCCGCCGTACCGCCCCGCAGCGTCATGCTGGCCGTACTCGACGGCAGTCTCCAGGGCTATACGCTCAACATTGTAGGCACGGTCATGCTCGGACGCGATCCGAAGGTCTGTCAGATTGTCTTCGGCGCGACGCAGACGGAAATCTCGCGCCGTCACTGCCAGGTGACGTACAAGCCGGACACCGGGGAAATCATCCTCGAGGACTTGAATTCCGCCAACGGAACCTACACCCCGGACGGACGCCGCTTTGCCGCGGGCCGCAGGTATCTCCTCCGTACCGGAGACCGCTTCTGCCTGGGTACGCGTGAGAATATGGTCGAGGTTCGCTGACCTCCACGCCTTTTTTGAAAAGTGAAAGGATATGCCATGAATAAAATCCGAGTATTGTCCGTTTTCGGAACCCGCCCCGATGCGGTGAAGATGTGCCCGCTGGTTCTGGCGCTGCAGCGCGACCCGCGGACGGAAAGCATCGTATGCGTGACCGCACAGCACAGGGAGATGCTCGATGCCGTGCTCGACCGCTTCGGCGTGACGCCGGATTATGACCTCAATATCATGAAGCCCCGTCAGACGCTGACGACCATCACGGAAAATATCCTGGAAAAGCTGGAGCCGGTGCTGACGGAGGCGAAGCCCGACATCGTGCTTGTCCACGGCGATACCTCAACCTCCTTTGTCGCGGCATTGTGCGCCTTCTATCAGAAGATTCCCGTCGGACACGTCGAAGCCGGCCTGCGTACGGGCGACCGCTACTCCCCCTTCCCCGAGGAGATGAACCGCCGCCTTACGGGGCGCATCGCCACGCTGCACTTTGCTCCGACGGAGCTCAACCGCAAAAATCTCGCCGCCGAGGGCATCACAGAAGGTGTCACCGTCACGGGCAATACCGTCATTGACTCCATGAAGTACACCGTGCGCCCGGACTATGTCTTCGAGGACGCCGCCCTGCGCGATATCGATTTTACCTCCGGGAAGTACGTCCTTCTGACCGCGCATCGGCGCGAGAATCTTGGGCGCCCCATGGAAAACATCTGCCGTGCCGTGCGTACGCTCGTGGAGCGTTTCCCGGAGCTGCGCATCATCTGGCCGGTACATCTGAACCCCGTCGTACGCGAGACGGCCTACGGCATGCTCGGAAATGTACCGCATGTGAAGCTGCTCGAGCCGACCAATGTCATGGATACGCACAACCTCATGTCGAAGTGCGCCTTTGTCATGACGGACTCCGGCGGCATTCAGGAGGAAGCCACGGCGGTCGGCGTGCCGACGCTTGTGCTTCGCACGGAGACGGAACGTCCCGAGGGCGTGGATACCGGCATTCTGCGTCTTGTCGGCGTGGAGGAAGCGGCGATTGTGGAAACGGCGAGCCGTCTGCTCTCCGATCCGGACTTCTACGCCTCCATGGCGGGTGCGAAGAATCCCTACGGCGACGGCTTTGCCTCCGAGCGCATCATCGACGCCATCGCGGCGTGGAGAAATGCCTGAATATAAGCTGTCAACAGACGCATGATATAAGCCCTCGGACGCATCTTCTGTACCTGGAAGGATGCGCCCGAGGGCTTTTCATGCATAAAAATCCGTATTCCGGCCAATAAAGGGCGGCAGATGAGGGAGGAATCAGACGCGGTAGAAGCTGCCGAATTCCTCGAGGAAGGCCTTGGCCAGAATTTCGCAGCCATGCGCGTCCGGATGTCCTCCGTACAGGGGCAGGTGCCGCAGAGGCTCAGGACGTCCCACGGCACGGGAGAAGTCGAAGATGCCGTCCGCCTCCGCCGCAAGCTCCTCATGGATGATGCGGTTCGACTCATACCAGTCCGTGCGAAGCGCACCCTCAAAGCTTTCAAAGGGCGGAACGGTGAAGAGAATCACGCGGCAGCCGGCACCCTTCAGGCCGCGCACGATGGTACGCAGATCCCCCGTAAGCTCGCGCGGCGTCCTTGCGTGATGAAGGTCGTTTACGCCGAAGCAGACCGTGACAATCCCGCAGGTTTTTGCGCGCTCAAGCCACAGATCGTCCCGTGCCGCGTCATAGGCGCGCGCAAAGCCGATGCCGAGATCCCAGACGCTTACGTCCTCCGGCAGGCCTTCGCCGACGCGGGCAACCCAGTGGGTATAGGAATCGTACTCCGTTCCGCAGCCCTGCGTGATGGAGTCTCCCAGAAACCCCGCTCTCAGTGACACGGGACGATCCGAGCCGATCATCAGCGGCACGGGAATCCGCTTATCCGCCGCAAAGGCCTCTCCCTCCGTCCGGGAGCATACGTTCAGCACAATCTCCTCATGATACGGGAAGCATGAGCCGCGTACGGTGATCTCATAGAGCAGATCGTCCCCACCCTTCGCATCCAGGCGTATCGGATCGCTTGCGAAGAAACCCTCGCCCGGTTCGACCGCACGCCGGGGCTCTCCCGAGAAGGTTACGGTGTGCCAGCAGGACGGCTCGCCGCGCCCCGCTCCGGCCGTCCCCACCCTTAAGGACAGAATCTCCCATGCGCCGCCGCAGTCCCCCGCGCGGCTGACGGAGCCGTCGGAATACGTGCTGTCGACGCGATTGGAGAACAGCAGCGCGTACTCGCGCCCTCCGCGAAAGAGCCGGTAACGGATGCGTCCCGAACGCAGGACGGAGTCGGGAAAGCGCGCAAGGAGCTGATTGGAGCTGCCCGCTGTGGTATCGGATGCATATCGGCTGAAAAAATCCCGTACGGTCATGAGTACCGCTTCCTCCCTGTACTTCACTGATTTGTTGTGCCAGAGCTCATTATAGCATATCCGGCACACTTCCCGCAAGCCGTTTCTTCCTCTTCGCGGCATTTCTTCCTCTTCGCGGCATTTCTTCCTCTTCGCGGAAGAAGCATTTTCCCTCCTTTTTTTCGGGATGCAAAAGCTGTTATAAGATGCGTGCTTTTTTTCGGGTTCTCCGGCAGACCCGCACAATATTCCAGAAGTGTTTTCTGAATTTCGGGAAATTTCGCATCGTTCCTCCTTGACATGCGAACAGTTGTATGATATACTTGAGACAGTTCCGGACAAACGGCCGCGGAGCCGTCATGTCCGAATCGGGAGAAAGGCTGGACGAGACATGAAGATTCGTGAACAGATTCGAGACATGTGTGCGCAGAGAAAGATCAGCATAGGACAGCTGGAGCGCATCTGCGGCTTTTCCACCGGCTCCATTGCGCACTGGGACGAAAAGATTCCCTCCGTGGAGCGCGTCGCACGCGTTGCCGATTACTTTGGCGTAAGCATCGACACGCTTTTGGGTCGAACTCCGCCCGAAACGGTCGGATTTGCCTATATGAGTCTGGCTCGCAGTGCGGAAGAAAAGGGTCTTGCGCCGGAGGACATGGAGATTCTCATGGACGCGGTGCAGAAGATGCGCGGACGCTGATGCCGTGCGTTTCGAACTGCCGGGCCGAGCTGTATCGGAAGATGGATGCTCTGCGGCGCGCATGGGGCATAGCCGATCCCTTCGACCCGTTTCTCATCGCCTGCACGCTGCCCGGTGTGGAGGTCTGCGAAAGGGAGTTTTCGACGCCCGGACTTCACGGCATGATCATCACGTCATCTGACAAGGCTCATGCCATGATCCTGCTGGACCGGCGGCGCAGCGAAATAGAACAAACTTTTGACTTATCTCACGAGCTGGTTCATTTTGCACTGCATCCTCCGACGGATCGGCCGCGCCCTGTGTCCTCCTTCCGCGAATGGCAGGCCAACGAGGGAGCCGCCGAGCTTCTGCTGCCCCGCTCCTTTCTCCTGCAGTTTCTGTCCCGCGCGCGCACCCGCATCCAAAGCCCCGGGGACGCCGACCGCATCGTGCAGCTGCTGTCCGAGCGTCAGGGCATCACGCGCTCCGTTGTGCGCTTCCGCATGCTGTCCCTGGGGTGGGATATCTCGTACGCACTGGAGGGTGCCGATCCCGAAACACTGCCGATTCTCCCGAATCATGCCCATTCGGGAGCCCTTTCACCCCGCGCTTTTTGGTTTTTTCCCAATGGACAATACGAAAGGCATGTGATATAATCGGATTATATCATGTGCCTTTCTTTTCACGTAAAAGAGCACCTTCCAGCGGAGGATTTGCAAGCGATGGCGGATTTCACGACAAGGTCACGCGCCGTTCTGGGCGACGCGGCTGCGGAGGCACTGACCCGCGCCCGGGTTGTCATCGTCGGACTCGGCGGTGTCGGCTCCTATGCTGCGGAGGCCGTAGTGCGCACGGGCGTGGGACATGTTGTACTGGTGGATCATGACACGGTGGATCTGACGAACTGCAACCGCCAGCTGATAGCGCTGCACTCAACCGTCGGAATGCGCAAGACGGACGCAGCATCCGCGCGCATGCTGGATATCAATCCCGACTGCGATGTACGTGCGCTTCCGGTTTTCTGCGATGCGTCAACCGTTTCGGACATTCTGACGCCCCGCCCCGACTGTGTGCTGGACTGCATCGACAGCGTTCGTGCAAAGTGCGACCTCATAGCCGCATGCTCGGAGGCCGGAATTCCCGTTTTTTCCGCCCTCGGCACAGGGCGCAAGCTCGATCCGACGCGGCTGCGCGTCTGTGACATATTCGAAACCTCCGGAGATCCGCTTGCCAGAGCCGTACGCCATGAGCTCAGAGCCCGCGGCGTGCAGGCGCTCACCGTTGTCTGCTCCGACGAGCCTCCTGCGGGGAAGCTTGTGGAGAACGGAGCCCGTCCCTCCCCCGGCAGCATCGCATGGGTGCCCGGATGTGCCGGACTGACGCTGGCCTCTCTGGCCATACGAACCATAACGGAGGAGATCACGCCATGAGGACACTGAATGTGCTGATCATCTCGGATCATGAAAGTGAATTCATCTGGGACTATTTCGACCGCTCCGTCTTCAAGGATGTCGAGCTCATCATCTCCTGCGGAGATTTAAAGCCGTCCTACCTGTCCTTCCTCGTCACGATGCTGCCCGTTCCGCTGCTGTATGTACCGGGCAATCACGACCACGAGCTCCCGGACGGCTGCATCAACCTGGAGGAGCATGGCGTATATGTCTACAAAGGCTTCCGCTTCCTGGGCTTCGGCGGCTGCAAGAGCAATTACCGGAAGCTCAACCACTATCGGGAGCGGGATATGCGTGCCAAGCTGCGGCACTCAGGGCTCTCCATTCGGCTGCACGGCGGATTTGACGTGCTCGTCACACACGCCGCCGCCAGAGGACTCGGCGACGGAGAGGATTTCTTCCATCAGGGCTTTGATTGCTTCCGTCGTCTTCTGGACGTCTGGCAGCCGGCATATCATCTGCACGGCCATCAGCACCTGTCCTATTCCTACCGTCAAAAACGCACGGAGGAATACGAAAATACATCGATTATCAACGGATATAACTACTATCTGACTACATTGACGCTGCCTGACCGACCTGTCAGGCATTTCTTCCCCCGGGCGAAGCGGAGGAAGCAAGAGCGATAAAGGAGGTCATTTTGATACTATGGTAAATGTCAGTATGGCCGAGGTTCACAGCATCTATGAGCATGCCAAAAAGCTCGGAACGCGCGACTATAATGCCCACATCTCCCGCGGCGAAAGCGGACATCTGGCCGTTCTTGGCGACCGTCTCGGTCAGTGCGACATCATGGCGTATCTGCGTCAGCCGTCGCGTGAAATCACCCTGTCCAGAGTGGTCGGAACTTATACGGCCGGACGTTCCTCGTCCTTTTCGACAAATTTCATGCCCCTTCACCAGCTCCGCAGCGAGTTCGGTACCAAGTGGTGCCGTCTGTGCCAGGCGCATCTGGAGGAAGGCATTACCGATCCCATCACGGTGTATGAGTACATGTGGAAGTACTACGTCATCGAGGGCAACAAGCGCGTAAGCGTGCTGAAGTACTTCGGTGCCGCTTCGATCCGTGCGGAAATTACGCGCATCGTGCCCCGTCTGGATGAAAACTCCCCCGACGCCATCCGCTACCATGCGTTTCTGGAGTACACGAAGAAGGGACTCTTTCAGGAGCTGGAGCTCTCGGACGCGGAGAAGTATCCCCGTCTGTATCGTCAGGAGCAGCGTCTTCTGGCCGCGCTTCCGAAGGATCGGGAGCTTCCGGACTTCAACCGTCTCTACGGCATCTTCGAGGCGGCCTGCATGGAAACCGACCCCGAGCTTCCCCCCGGCGACACCTTCGCCGAATATCTGCATATCTACGGCTTCCCGTTCGACATGCCCAAGGACGAGCTCTGCGAGCGCATCCGTCAGATGAAGCCGCAGCTCTCGCTGCTGGAGCATTCCGAGCCTCCCATGCTCATTCTGGACAACGAGCCGGAGGAGCCCCGCCGCTTCCGTCTCTTCTCCTCGCGCCGCAGAGCCCGGCTGGTATTTGCCTATGGTCCGGGGCGCACGGAAACCAACTGGCTCGGAGCGCATGAGCGGGGACGGCTTGCCATCGAGTCCGCTCTTTCCGACCGCGTGACCACATCCTGCGTCGATGGGCTGACGCAGGAAAACGCCTATGAGCTTCTCTCGAACAATGCAGCCGATGCGGACCTCCTCTTCGTCACCACGCCGAACTGCCTGAATCCCGTTCTGCGCTTCTCGCTGGAGCATCCCGACTGCCTGACGCTCGTCTACTCCCCCGTTCAGGAGGATCACAGGCTTTCCACGTATTTCGGCCGCTATTATGAGTCCGTGTTCCTTTGCGGCGTGGCTGCGGGTCTTTCGACCACGACGCGAAAGGTGGGCTACGTCACGCCGAAGATTGCCACACGCCGCTACACCTCCGATATCAACGCCTTTGCCATCGGAGTGCGTACCGTCTGCCGTGATGCTCAGATCTTCCTGCAGTCCCGGGGCGTCGAGCCCTCCGACAACAGCACCTGTGAGCAGGCCGTGCGAAATCTGGCCTCCCTCGGCGCGGATGTCGTGCTGACTCCGATCTATGACAATCTGCATCCCGTCGATATGATCGACGGCGTCTTTTCCGTGCTCTGCTCCGTCTCTCCCGATGGGAATCCGCTTCGCTGCCTGGCGGCGCCCGGCTGGAACTGGGACGCCTTCTATCTGGCCATTACGGAGAACTATCTGTCCGGAAGTCTGGACGTTCTGCTGCACAATCGCCGCGACGACGTGCCCGTAACGGGCTTCTGGTGGGGACTCGGCTCCGGCGTCATAAACTTTGCCTATACGGACGGCATTCTGCCGCCTACGACGGAGAATCTGCTTCGCTATCTGCGCGGAAATATCCGCCGCGGACTCTACGATCCCTTCCACGGACCGCTCACGGACTCGGACGGCATCCTGCGCGTTCAGCCGCATGAGGGACTCCGTGCGCTGGATATCATGCGCATGGAATGGCTGCTGAACTATATCACGACCATCCGCTGAAGGCACTTTTCCCCCTCCGGGATGGCTTCCGCTTTTTCCCGGGTACGCTCCATATCTGCACCAAAAAAGGCATCTCCCGCCCCGTTTTTTAAAACGGTGGAAGGAGATGCCTTTATCATACCGTGCGATGCCAAAAAGATTGATTCATGAAATGAACATCGCGTCTCCGAACGAGAAGAAGCGATAGCGCTCCCGTACGGCCTCCCGATAAGCTGCCATGGTGTGCTCGTAGCCTGCAAAGGCCGAGACGAGCATGATGAGCGTGCTCTCGGGCAGATGGAAGTTCGTGATCAGGCCGTCAATGGCGCGCAGCTCCTTACCGGGATACAGGAAGATGCCCGTCTCGCCGGAGGCTGCGGGAATGCTGCGATCCTCGCGTACAACGGACTCCAGTGTGCGCGTCACGGTCGTCCCTACGGCGATGATGCGTCCGCCGGCGCCTCGCGCGGCATTGATCGTGTCCGCCGCCTCGCGCGGCACCTCGTAGAATTCCGTATGCATGTGATGCTCCTCAATCCGCTCGGCCTTCACGGGACGGAACGTACCGAGGCCTACATGGAGCGTCAGCCGTGCAATCGACACGCCCATGTCCTGTATCTGCTGCAGGAGCTCGGGCGTAAAGTGCAGTCCGGCCGTCGGCGCGGCGGCGGAGCCTGGATGCACGGCATAGACCGTCTGGTAGCGCTCGGGATCCTCCAGCCGTTCGGTGATGTACGGCGGAAGGGGCATCTGTCCCAGCCGCTCAAGCACCTCAAGGAAGATGCCCTCATAGTGAAAGCGTATCTTGCGGTTGCCCGTCTCATCCACGGAGGCGACCTGTGCCGTAAGCGAGCCGTCTCCGAAGGTCAGCTCGGCACCCACGCGCGTACGCTTCCCCGGACGCGTAATGCAGTCCCAGACATCGCCCTCGTCGCGCAGCAGCAGCACCTCGATGGGATGTCCCGCCGTATCCGTGCCCAGAAGACGCGCGGGAATCACGCGGGAATCGTTGAGCACCAGACAGTCGCCCGGATGCAGAAGCTGCACGATGTCGTAAAAATGACGGTGCCCTACGGCGCCGGTTCTGCGGTCAAGGGTCATCAGACGGCTGGAGTCGCGGCGATCCAGCGGCGTCTGCGCGATGAGCTCCTGGGGCAGATCGTAGTAAAAATCAGACGTATTCAAAGCTATCCCTCAATCAGTTATAATTGCCCGTCTATTATAGTCCCTTCAGGCCTCTTTGTCAAATCAAAACAAATCATCTCCGGAATTTTCATGTCCGCCGCAAGTGCGGTGCATGCCCGTCTGACTGCTGCAGGTACTCTGGCATGAGATACCGGTGTCTCATGCCGGTATTTCACGCCGGCAAATTTTTTTCTTTTGGGGCTTGACAAACGGCAGATTATCGTGTATAATAAGCAACTGTGATGAGGAGATCATCACGGAAAGCAAAACAGAATATCCGGGTGTAGCTCAGTTTTGGTAGAGTACTTGAATGGGGTTCAAGGGGCCGTGAGTTCGAATCTCGCCACTCGGACCAAAAGCCGTCTGATCGTAAGATCGGGCGGCTTTTGTCATGTATGACGCTGCGCGGCGTCCGTCCCGTTCTTTCCCGTCCCTTTGCGCATGTGTTGCAAAAGTCAAAATGCCCCCGGAGCCGATCGGATAACGATCAAAGACTCCGGGGGCATTGCTCTATTGCAGCTTATGGTCTCTCTTTAGGCGGGAAAGAAGGCCTTCATGCCCTCGGTGGCATTCAGAGTGTCATCGCTGATCATGATGATAACCTCGAAGTGATTCGCACGGGAGAACTCATCAAGCTTCTGAATGAATTCCGTAGCGGCTTCCGCGCTGTCGCAGCCGGAGACCTTGTACAGACTGTCGATGAAGATATGGGAAACGTCGAAATTGTGCGCATATACGCCGCAGATGAAGGAGAAAAGGGACTCATAGCCCTTCGGGATCGGATAGTCGCCGACGTCAATGAGACGCACGGAGTAGCTGACATCGTAGGTCAGCTTGCGGCCGCCTTCGATGCACACAACGCAGTTTTTCTCATTCTTGGCAGCCTCGTTGACCATTTCGATGATGTGCTTGGTTTTTCCGGTGCCCTTTTTCCCCATGATAACCTGAACCATTGGGATCATACCTCCTGTCGTTTTGAAAAAATGGAAAATGATGGAAGTTTTTCGTGTTTACAGACGCGCAGCGAGCTCCCGCGCACGATCCTCGTAGCCGGGCTTGCCCAGAAGCGCAAACATGTTTTTCTTATAGGCCTCAACGCCGGGCTGGTCGAAGGGATTGACGCCCAGCACGTAGCCGGACAGGCCGCAGGCGTATTCGAAGAAGTAGATGAGCTCGCCCAGCGCATGCTCCGTCTTAGCCTCAAGGTTGACGACCATGTTCGGAACACCGCCGTCGACATGCGCCAGAACCGTTCCGCGGAAGGCCTGCTCGTTGACATCGAGCAGATCACGGCCGGACAGGAAGTTCAGACCGTCCAGATTCTGCCGGTCGTCCGGAACGGCCAGACGGGTGTTCATGCGTCCGATATGCACAACGGTCTCCATCAGGCAGCGGGCGCCGTCCTGAATGTACTGACCCATGGAATGCAGGTCGGCGGTAAGGTCGACGGAGGCCGGGAAGATGCCGGTGCCGTCCTTGCCCTCGCTCTCGCCGTAGAGCTGCTTCCACCACTCCGCCATGAAGCGGAACGCCGGATCATAGCAGGCCAGAAGCTCGATGCGCTTCCCCTTCTCCAGAAGGGCGTTGCGGCAGGCCGCATAGGACCACGCCGGGTTGTCCAGTCCCTTGGCCTTGAAGACCTCCATGGCATTGCGCGCGCCTTCCATGAGCGCATCCACATCGATGCCGGAAACGGCGATGGGCAGCATGCCGACTGCGGTCAGCACGGAGTAGCGTCCGCCGATATTGTCCGGAATGATGAAGCTCTCATAGCCTTCGGCCGTGGCCAGCGTCTTCAGAGCGCCGCGCGCGCGGTCCGTCGTAGCATAGATGCGGGACGCCGCTTCCTTTTCGCCGTAGCGGCGGACGAGGAGCTCACGGAAGATGCGGAACATGACGGCGGGCTCTGTCGTGGTGCCGGACTTGGAGATGACGTTGACGGAGAAGTCGCGGTCGCCGATGAGCGTGATGATCTCGTTGACGGCGTCGGCATTGAGGTTGTTGCCGGCAAAGTAAATTTCGGGCGTATCCTTGGGCAGAAGATTGTACTGGGGAGAACGCAGGAATTCAATAACGGCACGGGCTCCGAGATAGGAACCGCCGATGCCGATGACGACAAGCACCTTGGAGTCGGACTGGATCTTCTTCGCCGCGGCCTTGATTCTGGCAAGCTCCTCACGGTCGTAGTTTTCGGGAAGATTCAGCCATCCGAGAAAATCGCTTCCCTTGCCGCTGCCTTCGCGCAGCATACGGTCGGCATTCTCAAGACGGGGCAGATACGAGGCCAGCTCTTCGTCGGAAACGAAGCTTTTGGCATTGGACAGATCTAGCG
>CAVGLF010000024.1:0-17777 GCA_963630045.1 Butyricicoccaceae bacterium
CTCCCCGACTACCATAATTCTCCCCGGAGTACGGCAGCTCCAGTGATGTTCCCGCAAAGCACGAAAAAGGGGGTCGGGGGCACTCCCCAACTACCATAATTCTCCCCGGAGTACGGCAGCTCCAGTGATGCTCCCGCAAAGCCAAAAAAGGGGGTTCGGGGCACTCCCCGACTACCATAATTTTCCCCGGAGTACGGCATCTCCAGTAATGCTCCCGCAAAGCACGAAAAAAGGGGGTCGGGGGCACTCCCCCGATCCCCATAATTTCCCCCGGAGTACGGCCGTACCCGGGGAAACTGCTTACAGTCCTGCCTTCGCCGCTTCGATGCGCGCGAAGGTGCGCTCGCGCCCCAGAAGCTTCATGACCGAGTAGAGATCCGGCGCATTTTCGCGTCCCGTTACGGCAATGCGCAGCACCATGCTGACGTCGCCGACGTGTCCGCGGTAGCTTTCCGGGTTCTTCTTGAAGGTCTTCGTGTCCGGCGCAAGCCCCAGCTCTCCCGCAATGGCCTTCAGCTTCTCAAACCACGCAGCCGAGTCGTCCCCCTCGTCATAGGTCTCGCGGAAGCGGTCGAAGATCGTGCGGATATCGTCCTGCGAGAGCTTTTCGGGGTAGGCATGCCCCGGAGCAAAGGTCTCATCGAAGAAGAAGCTCATGTACCCCGGAAGCTCCGACCAGGTGCCGTAGTCGCGGCGCGGCTTCTTCTCCTCGCGTCCGATGTTCAGAATGGCGGTCGAGTACTCCGCGTCCCGTCCGAGCAGCGCCGCGAAGCCGGGGTTGAACTCCTGCGCCCACGCCAGAGCCTGCGCATAGACCTCCACCGCCTTCATGCGGCAGACGACGTTCTTCGATACGTCCGCAAGCTTTGCCAGGTCAAACAGCGCGCCCGAAACGCTCATCTTCTTCGTCGAGAAGGGGAAGGCATCCAGCGGCTCCGCGGGATTCGCACGTCTCCAGTCCTCGAAGTTGGAGTTTAAAAGCGTCATGACATACTCGCGCACAGCCTCCGCCGGGTAGCCCTCGCGCGCGTACCACAGCAGATCGGCCTCGGGATCCTTGCGCTTGGAGATCTTGCGCTTGGAGGTGCCGTCCAGCTTCATGATCGTCGCGGTGTGGTTGTACTTGGGCAGCTTCCATCCGAAGGCGCGGAACATCTCGATGTGCGCGGGCAGCGTCGCCAGCCACTCCTCGCCGCGCACGACATGCGTGGTGCGCATGAGATGGTCGTCCACGACATGCGCGAAATGATAGGTCGGAATGCCGTCGGACTTTAAAAGCACGATGTCCTGATCGTTTTCGGGGAAGTCGAGGTCTCCCTTGATGCCGTCGGTCATTTTGATGCGGCGCGACGGATCTCCCAGGGATCTGAAGCGGATGACATAGGGCTTTCCCGCATCGAGCGCTGCGCGGATGTCCGCCTCGTCCGCATTGCGCCAGACCGCCCACTCTCCGTAGTAGCCGGGCGTCACCTTCATGGCCTCCTGACGCTCGCGCATGGCGCCAAGCTCCTCCTCCGTGCAGAAGCAGGGGTAGGCGCGTCCCTTGCGCACAAGCTCCCGCGCAAAGCACTGGTAGATCTCGGCACGGGCTCTCTGGCGGTAGGGGCCGTACGCGCCGCGGTCGATGAGGCTGCCGGACTCGTCCAGCGCCGCGCCCTCGTCGAAGCGGATGCCGTAGCGGGCGAAGTTGCGGATGAATGCCGCCGCCGCTCCGGGCACCTCGCGCTTGGCGTCGGTGTCCTCCAGGCGCAGGTAGAAGACGCCGCCGGGGGACAGATGCGCGATGCGCTCATCCGTCATCGCGCCGAACAGCGCACCGATGTGGAGGAAGCCCGTCGGAGACGGAGCCATGCGCGTGACGCGCGCACCCTCGGGCAGCTCACGCTCGGGGTAGAGCGCTTCGTATTCAGAAGGCTCGCGGGTGATGTGGGGAAAGAGGAGATCTGCAAGAGCGTAGGTATCCATATGCGAGAATTTCCTTTCTTGGTTGATTCCTGCCGGAAATCATGATATACTGAACATATGTGGAACGAATTGCTGAACTGGTACGATGCCCACGGGCGGAGCCTTCCGTGGCGCGTGCGTTCGGGGACTGCGGATGCGTACCGCGTGTGGGTCTCGGAGGTCATGCTCCAGCAGACCCGTGCGGAGACCGTTATCCCCTATTTTCTTCGCTTTACACAGGCTCTGCCGGACATCCCCGCCCTCGCCGCCGCCGATGAGGACGGGCTCTATAAGCTCTGGGAGGGACTGGGATACTACTCCCGCGCACGGAATCTGCAGCGCACGGCGCGGCTCCTCGTGTCGCAGGGCTGCCGCGAGCTGCCCCGGGACTTTGACGCGCTTATGAAGCTCCCCGGCATCGGGGACTATACGGCGGGCGCCATAGCGTCCATCGCCTACGGCATACCCGTCCCCGCCGTGGACGGCAATGTCCTGCGCGTCTTTGCCAGAGTCATGGGAGATGCCCGCGATATCCTCTCGCCCGCCGTGCGCCGCGACATCCGTTCGCAGGCCGCGGCACTGGTGCCGCAGGACCGCCCCGGAGACTTCAATCAGGCGCTGATGGATCTCGGCGCGGATGTCTGCATTCCCGGAGCGCATCCCCGCTGCGCGCTCTGTCCGCTGCGCTCCGGATGCACGGCGGCCGCCGACGGCCTTGCGGGACTGCTGCCCGTCCGCGCGCCGAAGCCGCCCCGCCGTGAAGAGGATCTGACGGTGCTCGTCCTGCGCTGCCGCGGACGGGCAGCGCTGCATCGCCGTGCGGCCTCGGGCGTCCTGTCGGGACAGTGGGAGCTTCCGAATCTCCCCGGCACGCTCACGCATGAGGAGCTTTCCGTGCTTCCCGGCACCGTCTCCCCGCTCGGACGCTCCGTCCACCGCTTCACGCATCTTGAGTGGCACATGACGGGCTGGCTCGCAGAGCTTCCTTCGGAAATCCGTGAGCTTCCGTCCGCACTTTCGGAGTCTCCCGCAGAGCTGCGCTGGTTTACGCCGGAGGAAATCCGCACGTCCGTCGCACTGCCCCGCGCCTTCCGCGCCTATTACGCCGCGCTGGTATCCGAACAGACCTGTTTATCCCCCGCATGCATTCCCCATATTATACCGAATTCCGTGTCAAAATACAAGCCCCCAAACGAATAAAGCCAAGGAGAGTTGTACCGAAGATGAAGTTTGCCGAAATGCCCTACGCCCGTGTGACGGTGGAATCCGTTGAGAAAAGCACCGCAGATTTCCGCGAGGCCTTCACCCATGCCGCCTCCGCCGCCGAGGCGGAAGCCGCCCTGCGCCGCTTCTTTGCCGTGACGCAGACCGCCGAAACAAATATCTCCCTCGCGTCCTGCCGTCACTCCATCGACACGCGCGATCCCTTCTACTCCGCCGAGAACGACTACTACGACGAGGCCTCCCCCGTCATGCAGATGCATCTGCAGGCGGCCTCCGACTGCGTGCTGGAGTCCCCCTTCCGCGCCGAGCTGGAGCAGTCCATAGGCTCCCTGTACTTCCGCAAGCTCGAGAATGAGAAAAAGCAGTTCTCCCCCGAGATCATCCCCGAAATGCAGGAGGAAAACCGCCTGACGAGCGAGTATTCCAAGCTTCTGGGCACGGCGGAGCTGGAATTTGAGGGGCAGACCCTCAATCTCTCCCAGATGGGTCCCTACCGCATCTCCTCCGACCGCGACATGCGCCGCCGCGCCAACGCCGCCTACTTCGGATGGTTTTCGGAGCATCGCCCGGAGCTTGACCGCATCTACGATGCCCTCGTCCACACGCGCGACGCCATGGCAAAAAAGCTCGGCTTCGAAAGCTTCATTCCGCTGGCCTACCTCCGCATGGAGCGCATGGACTACGATGCCGGCAAGGTCAGCGCCTACCGCGACGAAGTGCGCCGCTATCTGTCTCCGCTGGTCGCGCAGATCAACGAGCGCCAGAGAAAGCGCATGCAGCTGCCCGATTTTTATAACTACGACATCGACTGCCAGTTTGCCTCCGGCAGCCCCCGTCCCATCGGCACGCCGGAGGAGCTTGTGGAGAAGGCGCGCGCCATGTACGCAGCCCTCTCTCCCGAGACGGACGAGTTCTTCTCCTTCATGACCGACAACCGCCTCATGGATCTTCTGGCGAAGCCCGGCAAGCAGACCGGCGGCTACTGCACGGCCTTCCCCGATTACAAATCCCCCTTCATCTTCGCCAATTTCAACGGCACCAAGGGCGACGTCGAGGTGCTGACGCACGAGGCGGGACACGCGCTGCAGATGTATCAGTCCATGCGCTGCATCGACATCCCCGCCTACATGCTTCCCACCTACGAAAGCTGCGAAATCCACTCCATGTCCATGGAGCTCATCACCGCGCCGTACATGGAGCCCTTCTTCGGCGAGGGCACGGAGCGCTTCCGCTATATGCAGCTCGTCGACATCCTCCGCTTCATCCCCTACGGCTGCCTGGTGGATCACTTCCAGCACGAGGTCTACGCGCATCCCGACATGACCCCGGAGGATCGTCTCGCGGCATGGCGCAGACTCGAGCGCGAGTACATGCCGGATCTTGCGTTCGATCTTGAGTATCTGGAGCTCGGCGGACGCTGGCAGCGGCAGACGCATATCTACAAGAGCCCCTTCTACTACATCGACTACACGCTGGCGCAGGTCTGCGCGATGCAGTTCTACATCCGCTTCGACCGTCATGACCCGGATGCGTGGGCGGATTACCTGCGTCTGTGCTCCCTGGGCGGCAGCCGCACCTTCCTCGAGCTCGTGGAGGCCGGCGGCCTGCGCTCCCCCTTCGAGCCCGGCGTCATGCAGGACGCCGTCCGCTATTTTGAAAAAAAGCTCTCGGAGTTCGACGAGGCAAGGCTGTAACCCCTCTGTTTTCCCCTCCGGCGCGGATTTGTGCTTTTTCCATAGTTTTCCCCGTTATTTCTTCATTTACGTGCCTCTGCTTTCCATGATATAATGAAAACATACTGAAATACGCACTATTATGACATACGGAGGAATCGAATATGAAGCTTCGCGCACCCGCAGTCCCGCTCATCACGATTGACCCCTATTTCAGCGTCTGGTCCTGCCGGAATACGCTGAACGAGGCGGCGACCTGCCACTGGACGGGTCACTGCAACACCATCAACGGCATGCTGATGATCGACGGCGAGCCCTGGCGCTTCATGGGCGGCGAGGAAGCCGGCGGCAAACCCATGAAGCAGCTCTCGCTGGACATCACGGCGCTGGCCACCACGTATGTCTTCGAGGCCGCGGGCGTCCGTCTGACGGCGCGGTTCTTCTCGCCCCTGTTCCCGGATGATCCGGCGCTCATGAGCCGCCCGGTCTCCTATCTGGAGCTCTCCGCTGAGCCCACCGACGGGCAGACGCACAGCCTCCTCGCCCGGATCCTCGCCTCCGAGGAGCTCTGCCTCGACAGTGCGCGTGAGGTGCCCGTCTCGCTCTCGCCCGTCTTCTGCGGCCGGGAGCTGTCCTGCGTCCGCATGGGCAGCACGACGCAGCCCGTTCTCAAGACCGCGGGGGACGATGTCCGCATCGACTGGGGCTACTTCTATCTCGCCGTACGCGGCGGACAGACCGGCTCGTGCGTGATTCTGGACGAGACCTACGTCACGGCGGAGGCCGAGCTGAACCCCTCTGCGCTCTTCCTCTTCGCCTACGATGACATTTTCGGCATCGAATACTTCCACAAGCCCTTGAAGGCTCTCTGGAAGTATGACGGAAAGACCATCGACCGGGCCATCGCGGACGCAGCTGCCGAGTATTCCTCACTCACGCAGCGCGAGCATGAGCTCACATGCGATCTGCGGACGCGCGCGGAAAAGGCGGGCGGCGAGATCTATGCGGAGATGCTGACGCTCGCCTTCCGTCAGGTCATCGCGGCGCACAAGCTCGTCCGGGACGATACGGACGGCCTTCTCTTCATCTCCAAGGAGTGCTTCTCCAACGGCTGCGCCGCGACGGCGGACGTCAGCTACCCCGGCATGCCGATGCTCCTGCTGTACAATCCCGAGCTCGTTCTGGGCACGCTTCGTCCGATTCTGCGCTACGCCGCAAGCGAAGACTGGCCGCTGGAGTTCGCGCCGCACGATGTCGGCTGCTACCCGCAGCTCAACGGACAGTTCTACTGCGCACACGACAACGCGAATCTCCAGATGCCCATCGAGGAATGCGGCAACATGCTGGTCATGATGGCGGCAGCCGTCCTGGCCGGTGCGGACACGGCTCTGTTCCGTCAGTACCGCGCCCTGTTTGCCGGT
The DNA here is from genome assembly GCA_963630045.1 of Butyricicoccaceae bacterium. Lineage (GTDB taxonomy): Bacteria > Bacillota > Clostridia > Oscillospirales > QAMX01 > JAAZKA01. The sequence continues at coordinate 6,263 of CAVGLF010000024.1, forward strand.
TGGGCGGATTATCTGGCCGCGCACGGCGACGATCCCGCGGATCAGAACTGCAGCGACGACTTCTTCCGCCATCTGGCGCACAACTGCAACCTCTCCCTCAAGGCCATCATGGGCGTGGAGTCCATGGGCATCCTGCTCGACCGCGTCGGAGAATCCGACAGCGCGCAGCACTATCACGAGACCGCCCGCACCATGGCGCGCAGCTGGGTGACCCGCGCCTCCAAGGGCGACGGCAGCTTCCGTCTGGCGTTCGACCAGCCCCGCACCTTCAGCCTGAAGTATAACATCGTCTGGGACAAGCTCTTCGGCACAGGACTCTTCACGCCCGGGGAGCTGCACGACGAATTTGCCTCCTATGCGCAGTATATGAACCGCTACGGCGTGCCGCTGGATAACCGCGGCAGCACCTCCAAGACCGACTGGCTCGCCTGGACGGGCGTGCTGGCGGAGGACGCGCGGGAGTTCGAGGCCTTCATGCTGCCCGTCTGGCGCTTCTTTGACGAAACGGAGGAGCGCGTTCCCATGGCCGACTGGCACAGCACCAAGACCGCCAAGCGCTTCTATCAGCAGAACCGCAGCGTACAGGGCGGCCTCTTCATCCGTCTTCTGGAGGAAGAAGGCACCTGCCGCGTCAGCAAATAACGCAAAAGACGCAAAAACGCTCCGGAGCCGCAAAAGGCTCCGGAGCGTTTTTTTACTCCGCATCGTCCGCATCTTCGTCATCCGCGGCGCGCACGGCATCCTCGGCGGTGTAGCCGTGGCGGTACTGCTTGGGCGTCAGCCCGGTCACGCGCTTGAAGGTTTTCAGAAAGTAGAAGTAATCGTTGAAGCCCAGACTGGTGGCGATTTCGCTCACGGAGTAATCGCCCGAGTCCAGAAGCTCCTTGGCCTTTTCGATGCGCAGCCCCGTGATGTACTTCAGAAAGGTCTTCCCGGTCTCCTTCTTGAACACCTGACTCAAATAGTTTGCGTTCATGTTCATCTCCCGTGCGAGGTCGGAAAGGGAGAGCCGTCTGTCGTAATGCGTATCGATATAGCGCATCATCTGCAGGAAGCCCGCGTTGGAGAGTCCCTCGCCGCCGGGGATCGTCGTGTCGGCGCAGATGCGCTCGCGCAGGGTGCGCAGGAGCTCCGCGAAGCTGCCGTAGCGGAAGACCATCTCCTCGGGGCTGTAGATATCGTCCGCCGCAAGCGATGCGCCGAAGGCGTCGCAGGAGCTCAGGATGGAGTAGAGCTTCCACGCCGACGGCAGCGTAAAGGACTGCCCGACCGGGCCGCGGAGACGATCCAGAAGCGCCGCGGTTCTCGCAGCATCCCCCAGCGCCGCCGCTCTCGTGATGTCGCGCAGACAGGAGGCCGCATGATCCTCCAGCTTTTCCGGCGCAAGCTTTTTGCCCGGCGTGAAGAAGAAGCGGAAGGCTGCGTTTGACAGGCTCTTCACGGTATTCGGAAGCGCCTGCACATCGACAGGGGACGAGGTGCAGCTCAGTCCCATGCTCTCATCGTCCTGCAGATAGGCGCGGATGCTGCTCTGGGAAAAGGGCTCCGGGCTGATATACGCGTCCTTGCGGTAGCCCAGGCGCAGGGTGATGCAGCCGGAGGGCAGCATGGGCAGCGCGGCCTTGCCCACCGTGACCGCGGCGCAGAAGGCATCTCCCTCCAGTCCCATTCCGCCGAGCGTTGCGCGCAGTCCCTCCGCATCCCCGTTCTGCAGCGCATCCAGCAGGTCGTCATGGTCGGGGCTCACCGCGCTTTCGCGAAGCCTGTGCACCGCCCGCTGCAGGTGCTTCTTCAGCTCATCATACTCCAGCGGCTTCAGGCAATACGCCAGCGCGCCGTAGCTTATGGCCTTCTGCGCATAGGAAAACTCCGCGAAGCAGCTGATGATGATGGTCTGGATGCCCCGGTTCATGCGCGAGATCTCGCGGCAGAGCGACAGCCCGTCCGTATTCGCCATGCGGATATCGGTGATGACGATGTGAATCGGCTGCGATTCGATGCAGGCCAGCGCATCCCGCCCACTCGTCACAACGGCGGCAACCTCCAGTCCGCAGGAGGCCCAGTCAATCGAGCGGCGAAGCGCATCGGTCACGGACGGCTCATCGTCCACGAGAAGTACTCTGAACATCTGTTACTCCTTTTTGTGAAGCATTGGAAATCGGTATGCGGATGTCTACGCAGGTGCCGTCCCCGGGGGCTCCGGAGATGTGCAGGGAAGCGCGGTCGCCGTACTGCAGGCGCAGCCGTGCCGCGATGTTCGAAAGACCCAGGTGCCCGGACGGATCGTACTGCGCACCCGAGAGCCGTTTTTCAAGCTCCAGCTGCTTTTCCTGCGTAAGTCCCGCGCCGTTGTCCCGCACGCTGATGCACAGCATGCCGTCCTCGAGCATCGCGCCCAGATAGAGTGTTCCGTCCTCGCCGCGCGACTCCAGCCCGTGGACGAAGGCGTTTTCGACGATCGGCTGCAGGAGCATCTTGAACACGGGAATCCGCGCCGCATCGGGCGTGACGCTGTACACCGTCGTCACGCGTCCCGCAAAGCGCGCCTGCTGGATGCTGACATAGGACTTCACGATGTCGATCTCCTGCGAGAGCGGGACGATCGATTCACCCTTCACCGTATACCGGTAGATGCGCCCCATGGCGCTGGTGATCATGGATACATGCCGGGTATCGCCCCGGATGGCCATGGCGCGGATCAGCTCGAGGGTGTTATACAGAAAATGCGGATTGATCTGGCTGCGCAGCATGTCCAGCTCCGCGCTCTGACGCAGGCACTCCGCCTCGTACAGCGCATTGGATTTCGCCAGAATCTCGCCCGTGAGCGTGTTGATGGACACCAGCAGATCCGAGAAGTCGCGTCCGAGCGTCTGGATCTCCGTGCAGCCGTTCAGCACCAGCGGCTCGTCCAGCTTCCGCAGTCCCTTTTCGCGGATGAAGGCAATGGTCCGGCTGAATTCGTTGAGCGGCGAGATGACATTGCGGTAGAAGACGCGCGTGGCGAAAATCAGCAGTCCCGCAAACAGCACGAGGAAGATGATGACGGCCACATAGGAGGCATCCAGCGAGGGAAGGTTCTGCCAGCGGTTGACGACGCACAGCAGCTCGGAGTCGAGCTTGTCAAGCCTCGAGCTCCGCAGAAGCCAGTGTCCCGTGTAGACCGTCTCTCCGTTTGCCTCTCCCGCCCTTTCGCGGAGCCTTTCGAGATGCTCCTGCGGGATTTCGTCCGTATCCCCGAAGAGGCAGCGCTCGCCCCGCGCATCGGTCAGAACGAACAGGCAGCCCGGCACGCCCGGGGGCTCCAGCAGCGAGGTCGTGCCCTTCATCTCCGCCGAGATGAGCAGCGCACCGACGCGTTCGCGTCCTATATAATAATGATAGCCGAACACAAAATAGGCCGAGCCGTCGGGTCTTGAGGAGGTATGGATGCCCAGCGGCACGAGTCCGCGCACATCCGGCATCTGCTCGCGCATCTGCTCAAGCTGCGCGGGAAGGAAGAGGTTGGAGTGCGCGACCAGATCCCCGACAAACGCGATCTCCCGGATGATGCCCCCGCCGAGCTGCGCCTCCGCCGTGGCGGAGGTCACCTCGCGTACAAGCTCCATGGAAATCTGATCCCATCCCGCCGCGGAAAGCAGTGCCCGGCTGGCCGAATCGTACTGCAGCCGCTCCGCAGCGCTTGAGGCCTCCGCGTACATATCATCCAGCGTATCCCTGAACTTTGCCTGATCCTCCTCGATGTACTGCAGGTTCTCCGACAGCAGTGCCTGTGCGGCGGTCATGATCAGCACCACACTGAAGATCAGAAGGGTAACGAGCATCGTCATCGAGAAGGCCGCAAACAGAGTCTTTACGCTTTTTGTTTTCCGTTCATTTTTTCTCATCGCATCTTCCCTGTCCCACGGACCTTTCGCGCCCCGCGGACGCGCGGATTTTCCCATCCCGCGCTCAAAAATCCTCATATCACCGCATATTATAAAACAATTTCGCAAGAATTGCAACATGTTCATCACATTTCGCCCCGCATTTTACTGTCCGTTTCTCAGAAAATATGTACTTTTCTCTGTTTTGTGCCGCGGAAATGTAAAATCGGGGCGGGAGCTTTGACAAAAGTCACACAAAACGCCCATTTGTGAACGAGTCTGTTTCTGCTATAATGAAGCATGCACAAGAAGGGGCTTTCCCTCCTTGAACAAAAATGGAAGCCGTGCCTCCGGCTGAGCCATCGCCGCACGGCAGAAAGGAAGAAAAACACATGAGAAAGGGTACCCGCGCACTCGCGCTGCTTATGTGCCTTGCAATGATGATTGCGGCACTGGCCGGCTGTGCCTCGAACACCGGATCGAACACCACCACCGCTGCTGAAACCACCGCCGCTGCCGAAACGACTGCTGCGGCTGAGACGACTGCTGCGGCCGAGACGACTGCTGCCGCCGAGACCACCGCCGAGGCGACCACCGCCGTCCAGGAGGACAAGAACAGCGAGCATCTGACCATCACCCTGGGCTACTGGGATGCCGATTCCGCTCTCGGAAGCCGCGACACCGACACCGTCCTGCAGACCATCGAAGAGAAGTTCAACGTGACCTTCGAAGCGGTCAACGTGACCTGGGATGACTACGGCCAGAAGTTCCAGCTGTGGGCCTCCAGCGACTCCCTGCCGGACATCTTCGCCTCCGACGTCCGTACCTCCGCCACCTTCGCCGAGTGGGCCAACGACGGACTGCTGCATGAGATTCCGTCCGATCTGTCCGCCTATCCGAACCTCGAAGCCTACCTCGATTCCCCCGAGTCCGAGACCTGCATGGTCGGCGACAAGATGTACTGCATCTTCCGTCAGACCTACACCGAGCAGGCCAAGACCGTTGAGGACCGCTCCATCGTCTACCGCTGGGATCTGGCTCAGCAGGCCGGCGTCACCGAGGAGCCCAAGACCTGGGACGAGTTCCGCGCCATGATCCAGGCGATCATCGCCGCTGATCCGGAAGGCAAGAACATCCAGGGCATGACCTGCTGCGGCCCCGACTTCCCGGTCGGCGTCTTCTTCACCTACAGCATGCCCGCAGCCGTTGTCGGCGGCAACACCTTCAAGTGGGTCGCCAAGAATGACGGCACCTATGTCCCGGCCTACTTCGCCGGCGAAAACCTCGGTGATGACGCTGTCGCCACCTGGCAGCTTCTGCGCGACATGTACAAGGAAGGCACCTTTGAGGCCGACATCGCGCTCTCTACCACCGATTCCGCGTACAACAAGTTCCTGAACGGCCAGTGCGCCGCCATGCTCGCCACCGGCTTCGCCGGCCCCTGGACCAACATGATCCAGTACTGGGAGGAAGTCAACGGCACCAATTACACCGACGTTGTCAAGTGCCTCGACCTCATGCCCAGCGTTGACGGCAACACCTACTACTGGATGTGGGACTACGCGTGGAGCGAATCCTACTTCTCCTCCAAGGTTGACGACGAGAAGATGGACCGCATCCTGCAGATCTACGACTACCTGCTGTCCGACGAAGGCGTTCTGCTCAGCCGCTACGGCGTCGAAGGCATCTCCTATGAGATCATCGACGGTCAGTACGTCCAGGAGAGCCCCGAGGCCAGAACCCTCTACCCCAGCATCAACATCTTCCACGATCTGGTTGCGTGGACTCCCAGCGAGCCCTACGAGGCCATTTCCCTCGTTCCGCAGGACATCCTGGACATCTGCGATGCCCGTATCGAGGCGGCCCGCAATGCCTCCATTCCGGAGTATGACAGCCGCTACACCGACATCTTCGTCTCCCTGGGCACGAGCTTCGGTCTCTCCCTCTCCGACGATATGCTGACCATCATGACGGGCGACCGTCCGGTCGAGGATATGTGGCAGGAGATCATCGACAGCTACAAGTCCTCCGGTCTTGAAGACATCATCGATCAGGTCAACGCCAAGGCTCAGGAGCTGGGCTACCAGGGCTAAGGTCCTGTCCCCTCCCCGGGTCATCCCCCGCACATAGCATATACGCGCCGTGTCCCCTCTTTTTTCCCAAAAGAGGACACGGCGCGTATTTTTCGTTATATCGGAATATCAAAAAAGAATCCGCTTCACGCGGTGTGATATGCCCCGTGAAGCGGATTTTCTTTCTATCGGATCTCCATCGTGAGCGTGTACTCCACTCCCGCGCTTTCGACGCGGACGGTGTCCGTGCCGCGAAGGCCGCGGGTACGCAGCCAGAAGGCCGTGCAGCCGCCGATGAGCGCCGTCTGCCGGGGACCCGCCACCTCCAGCAGCCCGTCCGTGCGGATGCTGATTCCCGCCGCATAGAAGGGGCAGAGGCTGCCGTCGGTATCCAGTGCGCGTACGACGACGCGCACCGCGTCATAGGTCTCGCCCCCCGCCTCCAGCACCGTATCGTCCGCCCGGATGTCGAGCCGCGCGAAGGACTTGATCTCTCCCGCCTCGCGCACGATGACGGCCCTGCCGCCGATGAGTCCCTCGAAGCGCAGATGATTGCCCGTCCTGCCCCAGCCGCCCGCGTGGTCGAAGAGCAGCTCCGTCAGCGCGCCGCGCTCGAGTCCCGCCCGTGCGGACAGCTCCTCCAGCCACGGGTAGTCCTCCGGCAGCAGGTCCGGCAGGATGCCCTCGGCGGCGCGGCGCGCGACGAAGGCGCGGAACTCCTCCGCCGTCGCGGCATCCGTCGGCAGCTCCAGCTGTGCGGGCATCAGATGGCTGATGCGCACCGGGGGATGCTCCAGATGCGGGAAGGCCTTCCGGTCGGGCAGGAAGTCCCCGATCAGGGCGCCGTTCTTGTACACGCGGACGGCCTCGCAGTTCGTCGCGATCCAGAAGGGGACGAGTCCCCCTCCGTTGCGCTCGCCGCGCGAGACGACGGACAGCGGCTCCAGCACCGCGCCCTCGTCCGCAGGACGCTGGGACGCAAGCGCCCAGCCCGCGTACTTCGGGATGCGGAACATATCGCATACGCCGTGGTAGCAGATCTTGTCCCCCGAGCCGAACTCCGCGTGCGTGTTGTAGTCAAACGCGCACCAGCTGGACTCACCCGCGATATCGTCCCGCCCCAGTGCCTCGTTTACGACGCGCAGATGCCGCAGCGCATGCTCGCAAAGCCTTTCCTCGGGGTCCGCGCGCTTGGTCGGGTACATATGCCCGTTGCTCTCCGTAATCAGGAGCGGCACGGGCTCCGTAAGCCCCGTTGTCTCCTCGCGCGGGCGGAAAACGATCTCCCCGCCCGAATGGACGAAGTCGTTGTAGGTGTACACGTCCTCCAGCAGCTCGCTCTTCATGCAGCAGCGCACGCCGCCCGTCTGACGCGTCGCGTCCAGCTCATGCGCCAGCGCGTTCGTGCGGACATAGAAGTCGTGATTGTCCGGGGACTCGTTGATGCGCACGCCCCAGAGAATGACGCTGGGATGGTTATAGTCGCGCTCGATCATCTCCCGCACGTTTTCCACGGCGACATCCTGCCAGTCCCGATCCCCTATGTGCTGCCACCCGGGGATCTCCTCGAAGACCAGAAGCCCCAGCTCGTCGCAGCGGTCGAGGAAATGGGCGCTGGGCGGGTAGTGGCTCGAGCGTACATAGTTCACGCCCAGCTCGCGCAGGATGTCCGCGTCACGGCGCTGCACCCTGGCGGGCATGGCGTAGCCGACGTACGGAAAGCTCTGGTGACGGTTCAGGCCATGGAGCTTGATTTTGCGTCCGTTCAGGGTAAAGCCATCCGGCTCGAAGCGGGCAAAGCGCATGCCGAAGCGCGCAGAGAGCGCGTCCACGGTCTCCCGCTCCCGCTCAAGCTCCGCCGTGACGGTATAGAGCGCGGGATCCTCCGGCGACCAGTGCCGGAGCGACTCCGCGTCCGCAAAGGAAAGCTCCGCCTCCGCCGTCCCCGCCGCAAGCTCCGTCTGAGCCGTCCGCACCTCGCCGCAGCCCTCCAGCCGCAGGCGCAGCCGGGCATTCTCCGTCAGCGGATCGTTCAGAATCACCCGCACATCGACGCGCTCCGAGCCGTCCGGGGCGTGCCGGGGGCTGACGCGCAGCCCCCGGATGCAGTCGCGCTCCGTACAGATGAGGCTCGCCTCGCGGTAGATGCCGCCGTAGGTCAGGTAGTCGACGACGTTCCCGCAGGGCGGGATGTCCGGGCGCTCGCGGGAATCCACGCGCACGCGCAGCGTGTTTTCCTCCCCGAAGCGGATATGCTCCGTAAGCTCGACCGTAAACGGCGTATAGCCGCCCTTATGCGACCCCGCGGGCTCGTCGTTGCAATAGACCTCCGCCGCCGCCATGACGCCCTCGAAGCGCAGGAAGACGCGCTTTTCTCGAAGCTCCTGCGGCAGGAGCAGCGTCCGCGTGTAGACGGATATGAACTGATACGCCTGCTCGTCCAGGTAGTTGTACGGCAGGACCGTGTTGGTATGCGGCAGCTCGACCGGCACGGCGCATCCGGGCGCCTCGTCCTCGCGCCGGAAGCTCCAGCCGCGGTTCAGTGCTGTGGTGATTCTCATATCGTTTTTCCCTTTCTCCCGGCTTTTTAAAAATTGGGAGCCCTCTTTAGTTTTTCCCCATGCGCTCCCCCACGTTTATTTTCACTATACCGTACCCGCCGCAAATTGTCAAGCATCCCGCGCCGCAGCCTTTTCCATGAGAAATTTCACGCCTGACTGCCCGCTCCAGCCCGGAATTTGTACAGCCTGCATAAATTCCGCAGGTGCTCACTGTGCGTTATTTCTGTCCGTTTTTCAGATATATGGATTTTTTCTTCCTGTATCCCGTCCCGCCGGCGGTCAGATTGAATTTTATCCCTAAAAATGCTTGTAAACTGACATTTTAAACGAAAAGCATTTATGTTACAATGAAAATTGTAAAGAAAATGCCGCGAAAAGGCCGATGCCGCCGCAGGGGCGAAATTTTTCCGTCGGCCTTCCCTCCCCCCTCGGGAGCAGAATATGACGGATTCTGCCCTGAGGGGGAAAAAGCGGGGGAGTGCGGCAAAGGAGGAGCTATACTCATGACAAAGAATTCTGGAGATCGCCGCACGCGCATTCTCCGGCAGATACGCAACGACTGGCTGCTGTATCTGCTCCTGCTTCCCGTTCTGGCATGGTACGTCATCTTCAGCTACCTGCCGATGGCGGGCGTTACGCTGGCCTTCAAGGACTTCAGCTACAAGGGCGGCCTGTGGGGCAGCGAATGGATCGGTCTGGGCAATTTTGCCGAAATGTTCAGCGATCCGCTCTTCTTCCGCGCGACCAAAAACACCATCATCCTCAGTCTCGGACGCATCGTCTTCCAGATGCCCTGTGCAATCCTCCTGGCGATCGCGCTCAACGAGCTGCGCTTCAAGCGGTCGAAGAAGATCGTGCAGACCATCGTCACCTTCCCCCACTTCATCTCGTGGGTCGTTCTGGCCGGCATGCTGACGAATATCTTCGGCTCGACCGGCATCGTCAACCACATGCTCGCGGCTGTGGGGCTTCCCTCCGTTTCCCCGATCACGCAGGCCAAATCCTTCCGTTCCTTCCTGTGGCTCTCCGGCATCTGGAAGGAGGTCGGCTGGGACTCCATCATCTATCTGGCGGCCATCACCTCCATCGACCCCGGCCTCTATGAGGCGGCGGCGGTGGACGGAGCGAACCGCTTCCAGAGAATCTGGCACATCACGCTGCCCGGAATCCGCAGCACGATCTGCATCATGCTGATTCTCGCGGTCGGCGGCATCCTGACGAACGGCGGCTTCGACCAGATCTTCAATCTCTACTCCGCTCCGGTCTACGGTGTCGGCGATACGCTCGATACCTACACCTTCCGTGAGTCCTTCGTCACCGGCGGTCTGGATTACGGCTATACGACGGCCATCGGCCTGTTCAAGTCGGTCATCGGCGTGATCATGCTGGGTCTGTGCAACAAGGCCGTGACCAAGCTGGGCGAAAGCGGTCTGTTCTGACCGGCCGACCCGTGAGAAATATGGAGATATGAAAATGAAAACGAAAAAGAGCTCACTGAATCAGTTCAATCACACCTCAGCCTTTGACATCGTGCTGATGATCTTCCTCGGGCTGATGGCGCTCATCACGCTCTACCCGTTCTACTACGTCATGATCGTGTCCGTGTCCAACACGGTCTCCTTCGCCCGGCACCCGCTCTATATTCTGCCCTATGTCTTCGACTGGACGGGCTACCGCACGATCTTCAGCGATTCGGCCTTCTACCGTTCGCTGGGCATTACGCTGTTCGTGACCGTCGTCGGCACGTCGCTGAACATGCTCATGTCCGTCGCCGGAGCATACGCGCTGTCGCGCAAGACGCTCATCGGACGCAACTTCTTCCTGAACATGATCCTCTTCACGATGCTCTTCAGCGGAGGCGTCATTCCCTCGTACCTGGTCACGAAGGATCTGGGACTCGTCAACAACGTGTGGGTCATGGTTCTGCCCTGCGCCATCAACACCTATTACCTCATCATCATGAAGAACTACTTCGCCTCCCTCCCCCCGAGCCTTCTCGAGGCGGCGAAGCTGGACGGAGCCAACGAGGTCGTCATCCTGTCGAAGATCATCATCCCGATCTCCATGCCCTTCATGGCGACCTTCTTCCTCTTCTACGCCGTTGAGCGCTGGAACGAGTGGTACCAGTCCTTCCTCTACATCAACAAGACCAGCCTCCAGCCCCTGCAGATCTACCTGCGCAACGTCCTCATCAGCATGAGCAGCAACCTTTCCTCGATTGCCAAGCAGATGCTCATGGATCACACGCAGAAGGTCAGCTCCCAGGCCATCCAGATGGCGACCATCGTCGTCACGACCATCCCGATTCTGTGCGTATACCCCTTCGTGCAGAAGCACTTCGTCAAGGGCGTTATGATCGGCGGCATCAAGGAATAATCCCCCCCGCCGGTCACGAAAATACAGCCGCCAATACATTTAAAGAAGCGTGATACGCTCATATGCCCCCGTTCCCCGTGCGCCCGATTCTCTTTTTTTCCTACCGGGGATCTGGAAAGGGCATGGCACCGCTTCCAAAAAAAAAACAGGAGGAACAGCATGAACAGGAACCGAAACCGAAGCAAGCTCCCGTGCGCACATCCGTTCTGACGCGTGTTCTCGCATTCGCGCTCTCAACGGCTCTGCTGCTTTCCTGCATCCCGAGCTCCTTCGCGTACACCACCGAACCCGAAAACCCCTGGAGCACCTACCCCGCAACGGAGAGCCTGGCCGACAGCGTTCTCCACAGCTACACTCCGTCCGGCAACTGGGCCTTTGCCCAGGCACCGACCGGCACCACGAATTTCACCGTTATGGATCAGCTCTATTACATCTGGGGATCAGGATACGGTAAGTGGTCCGTCTCGACCGGTATCACGTCCTATGAGGGATCTCCCGAGTGGCCCTACTGGGATAACTCGAACTTCCTTTCCGACGGCAGCATCATGCCGGCGAACGCCAACCCCGCCATGGTCTACACCGCGCCCGAAAGCGGCACCGTCACCATCGGCGCGGCAGACACCATCAGCGTGCCCTGGTGGGA
>CAVGLF010000025.1:0-17696 GCA_963630045.1 Butyricicoccaceae bacterium
CGAAGTTTTCCTATAGCAGGAAAACTTCGTAAGGATACAGTACGGTAGCTTCGGCGAAGAGAAAACCAGAAGCAAGGGGGTTCGGGGGTTTCCCCCGAGCTCAAAGCGTAACAAAAAGCTGAAATTTCTCCCTTGACAGGGAGAAATTTCAGCTTATGAGTCTTCCGGTGCGGTATGAAGAAGGAAGAAAAGGCCGCGTCAGCCGAGAATGCCGCGAATCCAGTCGACGATCGGCGCAGGATCCTCCAGCGAGTGCGGATGGTGGTCGCAGCCCGGCTTGCGGATGCACGAAAGCCGGGTGCCTCCGGCGGCCTTGTAGGCGCGCTCGAAGGGATCGAGGTTCTCACTTGCGGGGACGACCCGATCCGCTTCTCCCGCGACGATGAGAATCGGAATGGGCAGCGCCGCGAGCTCCGCCGCACGGTCGAGCGGCGTGCCCCGGTAGTCCCGCACGGTCTCCTCCGTCAGCCCGTAGCAGTCCAGACAGATGCGCCAGTCACGGTCAAAGCCGCGCCCCTTCCCCGGCCAGGAGCGGAAATCGAGCACCGGCGCGTCCAGATAGAGCGCGCCGACATGATCGGGATGCGCGAGCGCGTAGTTTACGGCATAGAGCCCTCCGCGCGAAAAGCCGAAGAGCACGGGCGTGGGGGACATCTTCTTCGTATCGCAGAACCACTCGCGGAAGTGTTCGAGTATGGCGATGGACTCCGGACAGCCGAACATGTCGGAGGCGCTGCAGTACGCCAGAGCGTATCCCGCATGCAGCAGCGCACGATCCGCCGACGGAAACGCATCGAAAAACTCCGTGCGCCAGACCCACGGATTGCCAGGCAGAGCCTTCTCCGGCTCGACAAATACAACCTGCCTCCCGTACAGGGAGAGATCGGTGCGGGGACAGCCTTCGTACATGGAAAAACGCATGATGAAATACCCTCCTGCAGCACGACTTATTAACAAATCTTAACACAAACGTAAAAAACGCGGGGCGGGGAGTATGGTATACTGAAGGAGACATAATACCCGAATCCACGGAGTAGCGAGAGGAGCGGATACCGCCTTGATTTTTGCCAGTCTGCTGTTTTTGTACGCCTTTTTCCCCGCATGCCTCATTATATACTTTTCCTGCAGGAATATCAAGGCGAAAAACCTGACGCTGCTCGTTTTCTCGCTGTTTTTTTATGCATGGGGGGAGCCGCTGTGGGTGTTTGTGATGATGCTCACGGCACTGGTCGACTACATGTGCGCGCGGCTCATCGAGCAGAACCGGGGCAGTCCGACGGCGAAGCTGGGGCTTGTGATTTCGCTTTGCGTGGATCTGGGGCTTCTGGCCGTCATGAAGTATTCGGGGTTCCTGGTGCAGTCGCTGAACGCGCTGCTGCCGTTTGATCTGCCGGTTCCGTCCGTCACGCTGCCTCTGGGCATTTCGTTCTATACCTTCCAGACGATGACCTATGTCATCGATGTCTACCGCGGCGATACCCGGGCGCAGAGGAGCTACCGCGACTACCTGATGTATCTGTGCATGTTCCCGCAGCTCGTCGCGGGGCCGATCGTCCGCTACTCCACCATCGCAGAGGAGATCAACGACCGCCGCTCGACGCCGGAGGATACGGCGTACGGACTCTTCCGCTTCTGCATCGGTCTGGGGAAGAAGGTCATCCTCGCCAATACCGCGGGCAGTCTCTCAGCGCAGTTCCTGGACGGAGATCTCGCGGCGCTGTCCACCGTCGGCGCGTGGGTCGGCATCCTTCTGTACTCCATGCAGATCTATTTCGACTTTTCGGGATATTCCGACATGGCCATCGGCATGGGACGCATCTTCGGCTTCCATTTTTATGAAAACTTCAACTACCCCTATATCTCCCGCAGCGTTTCGGAGTTCTGGAGACGCTGGCATATCTCGCTGGGCGGATTTTTCCGCGACTATGTGTACATTCCGCTGGGCGGAAACCGCCGGCATCTGTACCGCAACCTCGTCATCGTGTGGTTTTTGACGGGTCTGTGGCACGGAGCCTCGTGGAACTTCATCGTGTGGGGACTCTGGTTCGGGCTCTTCATCATCCTCGAGCGGAGGTGGAACTTCGCGGAGCGGCTTCCGCGCGCGGTGTCGCATGTGTATACGCTGCTGGTCGTGGTCATCGGCTGGGTCTTCTTCTATTACACGGATATGAGCCGGGGGCTGACGCTGCTGCGCAGGATGTTCGGCGGAGCGTCCTCCTTCGGGCTGGATGCCATATCCGGCGCGCGCGTGATGAATTACCTGTTCTTCATCGCCGCCGCCGTGATCGCCTGCCTGCCCGTCTTCCCGAGGCTGCGCGAGGCGCTGACCGATCGCCGCAGGACATCGTACGCGCCGGGCGTCATGATCGCCTGGGAGATCGCCGCCTGTGTCGTGCTGCTCATCGTCTGCACGGCGCTGCTCGTCGGGGAAAGCTACAACCCCTTCCTGTATTTCCGCTTCTAGAGTCGTGAAAGGAGAAGCATAGAGCCATATGTGGTACCGCAGAAAAACCGTATACCGTGCGCTGATTCTGGTGCTGACGGGTCTTGTGTGTGCGCTGCTCTTCGTATTCGGAGCGCTGGCCGTCCTGCTTCCGAAGCCCACGGTCTCCGAGGCCGAAAAGCGGGAGCTTGCGAAGAAGCCGGAGTTTTCCTGGACGGCGCTTCTGGACGGCAGTCTGATGCGCAGCTATGAGTCATATTATGCCGATACCTTCCCCTTCCGCGACGGCTTCGTGCGCATGGCCTCCGGCGTGGAAAACCTCTACGGCATCCGCTATGACGATGTGCGCATCGTGGGTCCCGTGACGCGCGTCACGGATGACGAGGAGGATTCCTCGGAAACGACCGCAGCCGCATCGACCCGCGCGACCTCCGGCACGGCTGCAGCGGGCGCTTCCTCCTCTGCGCAGGGAGTGCAGACGGGGGAGACCACCTCTGCCGCAAATCCGGACGATCCGCAGAGCACGACGCGCGTCACGACGTCCCGCGTCACCCAGACCACGCCTCAGGAGACGACGCCCACGACGTCGGCAACGCCTGACGACGTGGAGCCGGAGAAATCCGACGGCATCCTCATCTACGGAAGCCGCGCGTTTGAGATGTTCGGCGGCTCGGAAAAACAGAAGTACCGCTACGCCGACGTGGTGAATGCCTACGCGGCGGCCTTCCCCGATCAGACCGTCTACAGCCTGGTCGTTCCCTCCAGCGTCGCCTTCTATCTGCCCGAGAAATATGCCTCCTATGTCGCCGATGAAAAGGCCAATATCGAGGCGATCTACGGCTCGCTCGATTCAAGCGTCACGAAGATCGACGCGTATTCCGTGCTGGAGCAGCACAAGGCCGAGTACGTCTACTTCAATACGGATCATCACTGGACGGGTCTGGGCGCGTACTATGCCTATACCGCCTTCGCGGATGCCGCGGGCTTTACGCCGCGGGCGTACTCCTCCTACGAGAAGAAGACCATCGAGGGCTTCACGGGGACGCTTGCGACGCAGACCAACGACTCCCAACTTCTGGCAAACCCCGATACCGTCGAGTATTGCCTGGTGCCGGTGGAGACCTCGGTGCTTCGCTGGGAGAAGGGCGCCTCCTCCGGCGCGTCCTCCAGCGTGCTGGCAGAGTACGCCAAGGGCAGCAACGCCTACGGCGTCTATCTGCACGGGGACTGCCCGCGCGTCGACATCACGAATGAGGAAAACCCCGGGGGCAAGGTCATCCTGATCCTCAAGGAAAGCTACGGCAACGCCTTCGCGCCGTATCTGATCCCGCATTATGCCCGGGTCATCGTGCTGGACGAGCGCTACTACAAGGGCGATCTTGCCGCGCTTGTCGAAAGCGAGGGCGTGGACGAGATCCTCATCCTCAACAATATCTTCGCCGCGAATACCAAGTCCCACGCATCGAATTTGTCGGCTCTTCTGGGAGGCTGAGCTATGAAAATCGTCTGTCTGTCCAGCTCCAACTGGTATCCCTTCCCGACGAGCAAGCAGGAAATGATGCGCCGCTCGGGCGCGGAGGTCTTGTACTTTGATCCGCCCGTGACGCTTGCCGCTCCGCTGAAGGACCCCGCGGCGCGTCCCGCGCTGACGGCGTACCGCCGCCCGCAGCCCTCTCCGCAGGAGGGCATCACGGTCTGCTCCCTGCCGCCGGTGCTGCCTCTGGGCAACCGCTTCCGCCTCATCAACCGCATCAATCAGCGGCGCACGGCGCGCTATGTGCGGCGCTGCATGCGCGAGCACGGCTTTGACCGGGATGCGGTGCTTGTGATGTACCTGCCCGGACATGCGGATCTGGCGGCGAGGATCCCCGCAGCCGCGCGGGTCTATGTCTGCGTCGACCGTCACTCCGGGTACAAGGGGCAGATCAACCCCGCGCTGGTCGACCATATGGAGGAGGAGCTCTGCGCCGGATGCGATGCCGTCGTGACAACGGCTCAGGGGCTCTACGACCGCCTGAAGCCCGCGAATGCGAACATCACGCTGATTCCGAACGGCGCGAACTACGAGCTGTTCTGCAGGGCGCAGGAGCCGCTGCCCGTGCCGGAGGAGCTTGCGGACATCGAAGGACCCGTGCTGGGGTTCATCGGAGCGCTTCAGCAGTGCATTGACTACCCGCTTCTCCGCAGACTCGCTCTGGCGCGTCCGGACTGCACGCTCGTCTTCATCGGACGCGAGCATACGGATGCCGAGATCGGGCTGATCCGCAGCCTGCCGAATGTACGGCTTCTGGGACTTCGTCCGCAGGCCGAGCTTCCCCGCTACCTTGCGCGCTTTGACGTATGCCTGAACCCCTTCCGCGCAGGCGATCTCGCGCGGGACGTCAGCCCACTGAAGTTCTATGAGTACCTTGCGACGGGCAAGCCCGTCGTCAGCACCTCCCAGCCCGTGCAGGTGCGGGAGTTTGCCGATGCCGTGTACATCGGCGACGGCGATGCCTTCCTCGAGCGGGTGGAGGAGGCGCTCGGCGCGGATACGCCGGAAAAGCGGTGCCGGCGCATCGAATACGCGAAGAAATGCTCCTGGGACGCCCGCGCGGAAAAATTCCGCGAGGTGCTCCGGAACAGCACGGAGCAGGGGCCGAAGAAATAAGCTGTCCACCCTTTGAAAAAAGGCGGGAGGAATGCATCCTCCCGCCTTTTTTGCGCCCCGGAGCCGCGACTTTTTACAAGTCCGTTTTTATTGAAAACCCGCTTGCCAATTCCCCGCTTTGATGTTATAGTAGGGTATACCGGTATCAAAAAAAGATGGGAGGCTGTGTGAAGAAAGAGATCCCGCTCGGACTTTAAAAAAAGGAAAATCGGATTTGAAAAAGAAAAAGAGGAGTCCTTTTTTAAGGAAAAAAAGGGAGTGAAGTGACTTATGAATGCTGTCAAATGGACGATGAGCATGGCGCGGAAGGATGCAAAGCTCCTGTTCGGCGGCATCGCCGTTGCCATGATGTCGACCTGCATGGTTTTCACCAACTCGGTCATCTACTCGCACATCATCGATGACGTGTTCACCGCGGGGAAAATGCAGCTGCTGGTGCCCTATGTGGCCACCGTGGTCGGCTGCGCCCTGCTGAGAGCGGCGCTGATCTACATCAATACGCTGATGATCGAGACCGCGTCGCAGAACACCGTCCGCCGTCTGCGCCTGTATCTGTACGACAAGCTCGGCACGCTCGACCCCGCCTTCTACCGGATCAACCGCACGGGCGATCTGATGATGAAGCTGTCGGGCGATCTGGACTGGGTGCGGCACTTCCTGAACTGGATTGTGCCCAATACGATCACGAATCTCATCCTTCTCGTCGTAACGCTGACGATTTTCTTCATTACAAGTCCCCTGATGACGCTGGCGGCACTGGTGCTGACGCCGTTCACGGCATACGCGACATATAAGCTGCGCCGGGTCATGAGGCCGGCGCATGACCGCGTACGCGCCGAGACCGCCGCGCTGAACGTCAACGTCCAGGAGAACATCTCCGGCAACCGCGTGGTCAAGGCCTTCGTGCGCGAGGCGTACGAGGTCGAAAAGTTCGAGGAGCGCAACCGCGCCTACTGCGAAGCGTCCATCGCCTCCGTGCGCACCTGGTGGAGCTACGGCCCCTTCATGGAGGGCATCGCAAGCTCCATGTCCGTCGTGCTGCTCGTGCTGGGCGGCATCGCCGTCGTGCGCGGCAATCTGACGCTGGGACAGCTTTCGCTCTTTCTGAACCTGACCTGGGCGCTGAATCAGCCGACAAGGCTGATCGGCACGATCATGAACGACCTCCAGCGCTTTCTGGCCTCGACGGAGAAGATCATGACGATCTACTACGCGAAGCCCGATATCAAGAACATCGAGTCCCCCGTATGTCCCGCAGAGCCGGGAAAGGGCGACATCGAGCTGCGCCACTGCAGCTTTTCCTACTCCGGACAGAGGATTCTCGAGGACATCAGCCTTGCCGCGCATCCGGGCGAAACGATCGCCATCATGGGACCGACCGGCTCGGGCAAGACGACGGTCACATCCCTCATCGCGCGGTTTGCGGATCCCTCCTCGGGCGAGGTGCTCATTGACGGCATCGATGCGCGGGACTACGAGCTGCATGCCCTGCGCGGCATGATCGGCATGGCGATGCAGGATGTCTTCCTGTTCTCCGATACGATTGACTCCAATGTCGCCTACGGCCGCCCCGATGCGCCCGAGGAATGGGTGCGCGAGTGCGCCGTGGACGCGGATGCCGACGGCTTCATCCGCCGCACGCCTCAGGGGTATGAGACGATCATCGGCGAACGCGGCGTGGGTCTTTCGGGCGGTCAGAAGCAGAGGCTGTCGCTGGCGCGTGCGCTGGCGTATGATACGCCCATCCTGATCCTCGACGACACGACCTCCGCGGTCGACATGGAGACCGAGCATTACATCCAGGAGCATCTGCGCGCCCGCCGCAAACGTGCCACGACGATCATCATCGCCCAGCGCATCACCTCCGTCCGCGATGCCGACCGCATCTACATCATCGAGGACGGCCGCGTGAGCGAGTGCGGTACGCATGAGGAGCTTCTGGCGCGTCACGGCTACTACTACAACATCTACAGACTGCAGCAGGGACTTTCCGCAGACGCCGCGGAGGCGGTGGCAAAGGCCGCCGCAGAGGGCAAATCGGCGAGTGAAATGGCCGAGGCTGCGCGAAAGACGATGCTCGGAGGGGAGGCGTGACGAATGGCAGAGGCGAAGATCCGCAACAAGTTCAACGTGGACGAGGAGCTTGAAAAACCGTTCGACATAGGTCAGCTGAAGCGCGCGGGACGCTACATCGGGCGCTACTGGAAGCTGCTGCTGCGCGCCTTTCTGCTCAGCGGCGCGGCGATTCTTCTCGACCTGATTACGCCGCAGTACACGAGGAAGGTCGTAGACGAGCTGATCCCCGCGAAAAACATCCGGGGCATCCTCATCGTCGGTGCGGTGTACGTCGTGAATATCGTGGTGCTCCTGCTCATCAACCGCTGGCGCACCCTCATCTTCAACAGCGCCGGACAGTTCATCATCACGGACATCCGCCACGATCTGTTCGTGCATCTGCAGAAGCTGCCGTTTGACTACTACGACAGCCGTCCGCACGGCAAGATTCTGGCGCGTGTCGTCAACTACATCAACGCCGTCGCGAGCTTTCTGTCCAACGGCATCATCAGCATTCTCATCGAGCTGCTTTCCATGATCGCGATCATCTTCTTCATGCTGCGGCTGCATCCGGGCATGACGCTTCTCGCGCTGACGGGAATCCCGCTCTTCATTCTGGCAATGGCGGTCATCAAGACGCCCCAGCGCCGCGCCTACCAGAAGCTGTCGAACAAGCAGTCCAACCTGAATGCCTATCTGCATGAGTCCATCAGCGGCATCAAGGTCACGCAGGCCTTCGACCGCGAGCAGACCAACTACGGCATCTACGAGGAGCTGTGCAACGACTCGCGCACCGCCTGGCTGCATGCCGTCCGCATCAGCGGCATCATCTGGCCGATCATCATGGTGCTCTCCGTGAGCTATACCGTGCTGATCTACTACGCCGTAGGAGCGGGATGGTTCGAGGGCGTCAGCGTCGGCGTGCTGCTGGCGTTTGTCGGCTACACGGGACGTCTCTGGAACCCGATTCAGACGCTGGGCAACCTGTATAACCAGCTCATCACGAATACCGCCTACCTCGAGCGCATCTTCCAGCTCATGGACGAGCCCGTCTCCATCGATGACCGCCCCGGAGCCGTGGAGCTGCCGCCCGTCACGGGACGCGTCGAGTTCCGCGATGTGGTCTTCGGCTACGAGCCCGGGCAGACCATTCTGGATCACGTCAGCTTCACCGCCGAGCCCGGCGAGAGCATCGCGCTTGTCGGCCCCACGGGAGCGGGCAAGTCCACCGTCGTGTCCCTGCTCGCACGCTTCTATGACATCCGCTCCGGCGCCATCCTGATTGACGGATACCCGCTCTGGGACGTGACGATCTCCTCGCTGCGCTCCCAGATGGGCATGATGCTGCAGGACAGCTTCCTGTTCACGGGCACCATCCGCGACAATATCCGCTACGGACGGCTGGATGCCACCGACGAGGAGATCATTGCGGCGGCGAAGGCGGTGCATGCCGACGACTTCATCTCGAAGATGCCCCTGGGCTACGACACCGAGGTGCAGGAGCGCGGCGCGTCCCTCTCCGCAGGCCAGCGCCAGCTCATCAGCTTCGCCCGCACTCTGCTGGCGGATCCGCGCATCCTGATTCTGGACGAGGCGACCTCCGCCATCGATACGCAGACGGAGCAGCTGGTGCAGGAGGGTCTGCAGGCGCTCCTGCGCGGACGCACCTCCTTCATCATCGCGCACCGCCTGTCCACCATCAAAAACTGCCGCATTCTGTACATCAAGGACGGCAAGATCGCGGAATCCGGTACGCACAGGGAGCTTCTTGACGCGCACGGACTCTACTACGATCTCTATACATCGCAGCTGGCCTGACGTGGGCCGCGGTACAGGAAGAAAGCTTTTCGGGATGTCCCCCCGTACGCCCATGTGGGGGACATCCCTCTTTTGAGGAAAGGAAAAAAACCCGTGATGACGCATTTTGCCGTAGCGATGGATTCGTTTAAGGGAAGCCTCAGCTCCGTCTGCGCGGGAGAGGCCGTGCGGCGGGGCATCTTGCGCGCCTGCCCGCAGGCGCAGGTCGTCACCGTGCCGATCGCCGACGGCGGCGAGGGTACGATGGAGGCCTATCTCGCGGCCTGCGGGGGGCGCAGAGTGGAAAGAACCGTGACGGGTCCCATGGGCGAGCCCGTGCATGCGGCCTATGCCGTGCTGCCCGACGGCACGGCGGTCATCGAGACGGCGCAGGCCTCGGGGCTGACGCTTGTGCCGGAGGACGGACGCGATCCCTGCCGCGCGACCACGCGGGGCACGGGCGAGCTGGCGGCGGATGCCATCGCGCACGGAGCGCGGCAGCTCATCCTGGGAATCGGCGGGAGCGCCACGAATGACGGAGGCGCGGGCTTCCTGCGCGCGCTCGGCGTGCGCTTTTTGGACGCGGACGGAGCGGAGCTTCCCGAGGGAGGCGCCGCGCTGACCCGTCTGGCCCGCATCGACCTGTCGGGGCTCAGGCTGGAGGGCTGCCGCATCCGCGTGGCCTGCGATGTGGACAACCCGCTGTGCGGCGCGCGCGGCGCGTCCGCGGTCTTCGGCCCGCAGAAGGGCGCCTCACGCGGGGACGTGGAGATGCTGGACAGGAGCCTGGGGCACTACGCCGGCATCATGGCGCGGACGATCGGAGATGACCTGCGGGAGGAGCCCGGCACGGGCGCCGCGGGAGGACTGGGCTTTGCCCTGCGCGCCGTTTGCGGGGCGGAGCTTGTCCCGGGCGCACAGCTTCTGCTGGAGACGGCGCACTTCGACGGGCTGCTGGAGCACGCGGAGTGCGTGATCACGGGCGAGGGCGCGACGGATGCTCAGACGGCCTTCGGCAAGGCGCCCGTAGGCGTGGCGCACAGAGCGAGGGCGCACGGGCTCCCGGCATTCATCCTGTCGGGGAAGCTGGGAGAGGGCTACGAGGCGGTGTACCGCGAGGGCGTCACGGCGGCGTTCTCCATTGCACAGGGTCCATGCACACTGGAGTACTCGCTTGCCCACGCCGGGGAACTGCTGGCGG
The DNA here is from genome assembly GCA_963630045.1 of Butyricicoccaceae bacterium. Classification (GTDB taxonomy): domain Bacteria; phylum Bacillota; class Clostridia; order Oscillospirales; family QAMX01; genus JAAZKA01. Next base: position 10,147 of record CAVGLF010000025.1, read on the forward strand.
CTGCGGCGGAAGGCCTTGTCCGCACGCTGAACGCATGACCCCGGGGGAATGATACAAACTTAAAACGTAAAGCATAAAAAAGGAAGCAATTTATGGCTCAGGATCTGACCGAGGGCAGCATCGGAAAAAAGCTGCTGCTGTATTTTCTGCCCATTGCCGCAGGCACGCTGCTCCAGCAGCTGTATAACGCGGCCGATGCGGTGATTGTGGGCAAGTTTGTCGGCACGACGGCTCTGGCGGCGGTCGGAGGGAGTGCGGCGAACATCACGAACCTGCTCATCGGGTTCTTCGTTGCGCTGTCCGGCGGCTGTACGGTCATCATCGCGCAGCTCTACGGCGCACGCGACAACCTCCGTCTGCAGAGAGCTACGGGCACGGCGATGGCGTTCTGCCTTCTCACGGGCGTGGTGCTGACGGTGATCGGCCTGCTCTGGACGCCGCAGATGCTCGCTCTCATGCAGTCGCCCGAGAATACGATGCAGGAGTCGACCGTCTATCTGCGCATCGTCTTTCTGGGCGTGACGGCTCAGCTGGTGTACAACATCGAGGCGGGCATCCTGCGCGCCGTAGGAGACTCACGCAGCCCGTTTATCTACCTGCTCATCACCTGCGTGCTGAATATCGTGCTGGATCTGGTGTTCGTCGCCGGATTCCGCTGGGGTGTCGCCGGAGCAGCCGCCGCGACCATCGCCTCGCAGATTGTGAGTGCCCTGCTCGCAACCGTCAAGCTCTGCCGCTGCACGGAGCACTACCGCATCACGCTCCGGGGCATCCGCATCGATATGGCGCTTCTGGGAAGCATGCTGCGCATCGGCATCCCGGCGGGACTGCAGAACTCCATGTATTCGGTCTCCAACATCATCCTGCAGGTGGCGGTCAATCTGCTGGGCACGACGGCGGTCGCAAGCTGGTCGCTTTCGGGCAAGATCGACGGCTTCTACTGGGCCTGCAGCAACGCCGCGGGACTGGCCGTCATGAACTTTGCGGCGCAGAACTACGGCGCGCACCGGAATGACCGCATCTTCCGCTGCGTACGCCTGAGCCTCCGCGTCTTCCTGCCCGTGACGGTCGGCTTCAGCGTGCTGCTCATCACGGCGGGCTGCGCGGCGCTCCCGCTCTTCACCAATGACCCGGAGGTCATCCGGATGACGACGCTCATCATGCGCATCATCACGCCGTTCTATTTCGTGTGGACGTTCATCGAGATCATCTCGGGCATCCTGCGCGGCGTCGGAGATGCCGTCATCCCCGTCATCATCTGCGGCATCGGCGTCTGCCTCGTGCGCGCCATCTGGATTTTCACCATCTATCAGATGAACCGCTCGATCGGAACCATCTGTGTGGCGTATCCCGTCTCCTGGAGCATCACAGCCGTGGCCTTCATCGTCTATTACCTGAAGGGCAGCTGGAGACGGCGGCTGGAGGCGCAGACTCTGTAAACCTCCCCTTTAAAAAAAGCATAAGAAATCAGCCCGCGCATATCGGATCTGATGTGCGCGGGCTGACTGTTTGTCTGTATTCCGCGGGGCAAAGAGAAGGGGGGGAAAAAGCGCGTTAGCGTGCCGCGATTTCCAGAAGCTCGGAGCTGCGGCGGATGAAGGCGGTCATTTCGTCCGCGGTCAGAGGCTTATGCGCCAGCCGCGCAAGGTCATAGACCTGAGCCGAAATCCGTGCGGCATCGTCATGCCGTCCGGACTGCTCCAGCTCCGCGAGTCTGCGGACGAGCGGGTGGGAGGCATTGACGATGAGGCGCGTCTGCGTGGGGAAGTCGAAGCTGGCGCCGCCGAACATGCGGCTCATCTCCTGCAGTCTGCGTCCCTCCTCGGAGAGCGTCAGCACCGCAGGCGGCGCATCACCCAGAAGACCCTCGACGGAGATCTCCGCCTCTCCCGCAAGGTCATGGAACAGGGTCTTCAGCGTCTCGGCGTTTTCGGCGGGCGCCGCATCCTTCTCGGTCAGCTCGGACAGATCCGCATCGATGCGCTTGAAGCGCAGTCCCTCGTTCTTGCGCTCGAGCAGGGTGATGAAGTGGTTGTCCAGCACATGGTCGAGGATGACGGCCTCCAGTCCGCGGCTGCGGAACATGGCAATGTACTGCGCCTGCTGACGGGGATCGGAGACGTAGTAGATGGTCTTCTCGCGCATGGGCTCGCGCTTTTCCGCATCGCCGGAGCCGTTTTCTTCGGATTCGCCGGGAAGCTCGACGGAGGGCAGGCTTTCGATGTACTCGTCCACGGTCTTATAGGAGCCGTCGAGCATCTTGAAGATCAGGGCGGACTTCATGCGGTCGTAGAACTTCTCATCGCGCAGCACGCCGTACTTGATGAAGGGGGAGATGTCGTCCCAGCGCTGCTCATAGGCCTCGCGCTCATCGCGGAACATGGAGGTCAGACGGTCGGCGACCTTGCGGGTGATGTGCGCGGAGATCTTGCGGACGGTCGCGTCATTCTGCAGCATGGAGCGGGAGACGTTCAGGGGCAGGTCGGGGCAGTCGATGCAGCCCTTTAAGAGGAGCAGGTACTCGGGGATGACCTCCTTGAGGTTGTCGGCGACGAAGACCTGGCTGCAGTAGAGCTTGACCTGTCCCTCGATGGTGTCGAATTCGTTGCGCAGCTTCGGGAAATAGAGGATGCCGCGCAGACGGAAGGGGTAGTCGATGTTCATATGCACCCAGAACAGCGGCTCCTGGGCGCCGGGGAAGACCTCGCGGTAGAAGTCGAGGTACTCCTGGTCGGTGCACTCGGAGGGCGTCTTGTTCCACAGGGGCGCGGTCGCATTGATGGGCTTTTCGTCTGCGGGAACGTCCTCGCCCGCGCGGCGGACGAAGATGGGGGTGGACAGATAGCGGAAGTACTTCAGAAGGACGCTGCGGACGTTGTAGACCTGGGCGTATTCGCCGCTTTCGTCGTCGAGCGCGACGGTGACGGTCGTGCCGCGCGTCTCGCGGGAGCCGTCGGAGATGGCAAACTCCGTGCCGGTCTCGGAGTACCAGCGCACGGGCGCGGAGTCGGGCTTATAGCTTAAGGTATCGATCATGACGGACTTTGCCGCGATGAAGGAGGAGTAGAAGCCCAGGCCGAAGTGTCCGATGATGGAGGCATCGGGCGCATCCTTGGAGTCGCCGCTCTGGTACTGCTTGAAGAAGTCCTGGGCGCCGGAAAAGGCGACCTGATTGATGTACTTCTTCACTTCCTCCTCGGTCATGCCGAGGCCGTTGTCGGAGAAGGCAATGGTGTGCGCGTCCTCGTCGACGGTGACGACGATGCGGTAGGTCTCGTCCTCCGCGGCCGAGTCCTCGCCGATGGCGCACAGACGCTGATGCTTGGAGATGGCGTCGGCGCAGTTGGAGGTCAGCTCGCGGATGAAGATGTCGCGGTCGGTATAGAGCCATTTGCGGATGATGGGAAACATGTTTTCGGCCGCGATGGATATGGTGCCGTGTTCGTTCATGGTATACAAAGCTTCCTTTCGTCAGGAATTATTGAGAATCCTCCGCGTCCTCAAGAAGGGCGCGGTAGATGGGACTGCGGGGCATATTGGTTTCGCGGGAGGCGCGGCGCGCGGCCTCCGAGGGAGAGAGACCCTCCGACACATACCGCCGCGCGAGGGCTGCGGCATCGACGGCGGGCGCGGGAGCGGCCTCGGGCGCGCCCGTGACGACCAGCACGTACTCGCCGCGCGGCTCGTGGTCGCGGTAGTAGGAGACGGCCTCCTCCAGTGTGCGCGGAATGCACTCCTCGTGGAGCTTCGTCAGCTCGCGGGCGAAGTAGACCGTGCGCTCAGGGCCGAAGGTGCGCAGAAAATCCTCGAGCGTGGCGCGCAGCTTGTGCGGCGCCTCGTAGAAGATCATGGGACGCGTCTCGCCGCGGAGGGATTCGAGGTGCTCGCGGCGGGAGATTTTGTTCATGGAGAGAAAGCCCTCGAAGGTGAAGCGTCCGCCGATGGCTCCGCACAGGGAAAAGGCCGTGACGGCGGCGCAGGCTCCGGGGACGGCGCGGACGGGGATGCCCGCCTCGCGCGCCTGCGTAACAAGCTCGGCGCCGGGGTCGGAGACGGCGGGCGTGCCCGCATCCGTCGTCAGCGCGCAGTTCTCGCCGCCCGCGATGCGCCCGAGGATTTCCTCTCCGCGCGACATTTTGTTGTGCTCGTAATAGCTTACGGTGGGCTTGTGAATGTCGAAATACGCAAGCAGCTTATGTGCGACGCGTGTGTCCTCCGCGGCGATGAAGTCGACGCTTTTGAGCGTCTCCAGCGCGCGCGCCGTGATGTCGCCTAAATTCCCGATGGGCGTGGAAACGAGATAGAGCGTGCCGCTCATGGATGCACCTCCGGCTGTAATGTGCGGATGATCCCCGTTCAGGGGGCGAGAAGGATCGGGGGCAGAACGGTCAGCCCCATGCGCCCTCCGCGCACGGCGCGGCAGACGGCGATGGAGGCATTCGCGCTCCCGGACGGATGGCAGAGCGTAAGGCGCGACGGCGCAAGCCCCGCGTCCCGAAGCGCTTCGAAGAGCGCGGGGAGCTTTTCCGGGGGATAGACCACGGTGAAGCCGCCGCCGCGGGGCAGCAGATACGCCGCCGCACGGCAGAAGTCCCTCAAATCCCCGCAAAGCTCCGTACGCGCGGCGGCGCGCTCGGGATCGGGCGGCAGCCGCCCCTCATGCACGGCGCGGTAGGGCGGGTTCGCGACGGCCTCGCCGAAGCTCCCCGCGGGAAAGAGCGTCCGTACGTCGCGCACGTCGCCCCGGCACACGCGCACCCGGTCGGATACGCCGTTTGCCGCGATATTCCGGGAAAACAGCTCCGCCGCGCTCCCGCGGAGCTCGATGCCGTGAAGGGAGAGATCCGGCCGCGCCGCGGCGAGGAGCAGGGAGACGGCTCCCGCGCCCGCGCCCAGGTCGCAGACCCGCGCACGGGGAGGTATTTCCGCAGCTGCCGCATGCGCCAGCTGCACCGCATCGGCGCCCAGCGGGAAATGAGGATCGTCCTCCATGACAAAGCCGTATTCAAGCTGCGTCATCCGAGCGGGCGCACCTCCTGTCCGGTTTTGCGAAAATGAAAATCGAGCCGTGCTGAAAGCACAGCACGGCTCCGTTTTACAAGCGATACTCTTTGCGATGAGGGGGAAAAATCAGTCCTGCTGGGGAGCGCCGACGGGACATACGCTGGCGCAGGTGCCGCAGTCTACGCAGGAATCTGCATCGATGACAAACTTGGTGTCGCCCTGCGAAATGCAGGAAACAGGACATTCGCCGGCGCAGGCGCCGCAGGAAATGCAATCGTCGTTAATCTTGAAAGCCATTTTGAATAGACCTCCCGGTTATTTTTGATTGTATCATATCACACTTGAGAAAAAAATCAAGCATAATATTGTTAAAAAAGCACGGACGGGGGAATTTTCTGCTTTGGGGATTTTTACGGGTGCGGCTCTTTTCTGCCCTTTTGGGGGAAAAGCGGGGGAAAGAGAGAAAAGGTGCCTTATGCGTTGAGCGCCTCTTCGTCGCCTGTGTCCTCGACCTCGCGGATGTCCGCGCCCAGAGCCGTGAGCTTTTCGACGAAGCGCTCATAGCCGCGCTCGATGTACTGCACGCCCGTGACCTCCGTTGTGCCGGAGGCGGCGAGTCCCGCGATGACGAGCGCCGCTCCGGCGCGCAGATCGCAGGCCTGTACGGGAGCTCCGGTCAGGGCGGGGACGCCTTCTATGATAGCGATCTGCCCGTCGGCCTGAACCCGTGCGCCCATGCGCTTGAGCTCGTCGAGATAGCGGAAGCGGGAGTTGAAGATCGTCTCGCTGACGATGCTCGTGCCGCCGGCGATGCACAGGACCGCCACGGCCGGAGGCTGCATGTCGGTGGGAAAGCCCGGATACGGCATGGTCTTGAAGTTTGCGCGGACCAGAGCCCGTTCGCGGCGCACACGGACGGCATCGCCGAGGTCGGTGATCTCCACGCCCATCTCCATGAACTTGGTGGCAAAGCAGTCCAGGTGCTTGGGGATGACGTTGTTCAGGATGATGTCGCCTCCGCAGGCCGCGACCGCCGCGATATAGGTGCCGGCCTCCATCATATCCGGAATGACCGAATAGGTGCAGCCGTGCAGCGAGCGCACGCCGCGGATCTTCATGACGGAGGTGCCCGCGCCGCGGATATCCGCTCCGCAGGAATTGAGGAAGTTCGCGAGATCGACGATGTAGGGCTCCCGGGCGGGGTTTTCGATGAGGGTCAGACCCGGCGCACGGACGGCGGCGAGCATGATGTTGATGGTCGCGCCGACGGAGGGCATGTCCAGATAGATATGCGCTCCGTGGAGACCCGAAGCCCGCGCGTCGGTGACAACGCAGCCGGCCTTGGTGGAGACCGCCGCGCCCAGCGCCTCAAAGCCCTTGAGATGCTGGTCGATGGCGCGGACGCCGAGGTTGCAGCCGCCCGGCATGCAGACCTGGGAGGTGCGGTAGCGCCCGAGAAGCGCGCCGATGAAATAGTAGGACGCGCGATTCTGACGCGCGAGGTCGTCATCCAGAACCTTGGTCGAGCGCAGCTTCGTGCAGTCGATGCGGACGGTGGAATCGTCCATGACGTCGACCTTCGCACCCAGACGGCGCAGAATCTCCAGCTGGACATGAATGTCGCTGATCTTCGGCAGGTTCTCGATGACGCAGGGACCTTCCGTAAGCGCGGTTCCGGCGAGAATCGCCACGGCCGCGTTCTTGGCGCTGCTGATGGAAATCTGACCATGCAGGCTGTGACCGCCCTGAATTACATACTTTGTCATCGGAATTGATTCCTTTCGGTGGGGGGACATGCCGGGGGATGAAATTCGTAAGACCCCGAAAAATCCCCTTTTGGAGGGTATGGGGGGAAAAAGAATCCGTTCCCCCGCAAAAATGAAGAAAATGCCGGAAAGCCGTACATTCCGCGAATCGGAAAATGGGACGTGCGGAGTGCCGCAAAACGAACAAAAATGCGGCGATTACAGAACAAAATGCACTCAAAATGGTGCAAAAGGGCGCACGCCGGCCTTCTGAGGCGACTGTATTATAACACATGCACCGCACCTTGTCAAAGGTTTTTGTAACTTTTCTGAAATATGAATTGACGTAATCCGCGCACCCATGCAGAGGAAACGCTCCGCACGGGGGGAGACCCGCGCACAAATACGCGGCTTTGTACCATGATGAGTACGGAAGATGAAGAGTTTTTTTCATGATTATGTAAAAACAATAGGAATCAGGTGCAAAAAGACGAATTCTTCGGATGAATTGTCAGCAATTTTTTTAGTGACAAAGCAGGGGGAAGAGTATATAATAGAGCAAGGTGTCGATATCTGTCCCGGGTGTCGGGCAGATAATCGTAAAACGGGTAAAGAATAACCGGGGAGGCACGCGCGGCTCATGGATCGGCATAACAGATTTCGCAACGTTCCCAATATCCTATCCGCCATCAGGCTGCTGATGGTGCCCCTTTTCATCGTTTTGTTCTTCTGCGGCGATGCGCTGTGGAAGGCGGGTCTGGTTTACGCGCTGGCGGGGCTGACGGATATTCTGGACGGTGC
>CAVGLF010000026.1:0-17325 GCA_963630045.1 Butyricicoccaceae bacterium
GGCTGAAGCGATCGACAACGAGCTGAAAAATAAGTAAGCTCATCCCTCCCCCCCCTTCGCATCCCCCCCGACTGCAACTAAAGAAACAAAAGCCCCCCTTTTTCCCTTTTTTCAAAAAAAGGGGGGCACCGTTTTTTTCCGAAAAAGGCATCCGTGCTCCTCCTCTTATTTCTGGAGGAACGAGAGCTTGCGGAGCCTTTTTCGGAAATTATCTTGTTTGCAAGCTGACAGCGCTTTTTTCGCACCCCGCGAGTCAGATATTCAACAGAGAGGACGACAAAATGAGCGAATCATTCGATTTCTCTGTGGTGGACGGCATTCTGGCCGCACATCACAGCAGCCGGCAGGCCATCATCGCGATCCTGCAGGAAATCCAGGAACACTACCACTATCTGCCCCGCGAGGTTTTCCCCCACCTTGCGCAAGTACTGGATATGAGCGAAGCCCGTATCTACAGCGTGGCAACGTTTTATGAAAATTTCTCCCTTGAGCCCAAGGGAAAGTACGTCATCCGCATCTGCGACGGTACGGCATGTCATGTGCGTCACTCCGTTCCGATCCTCGACCGCCTGCGTTCGGAGCTGGGGCTGTCCGAATCGAAGAAGACCACCGACGACCTGCTGTTCACCGTGGAAACGGTCAGCTGCCTGGGTGCCTGCGGCCTTGCCCCCGTACTCACCGTCAACGATGTAGTCCACCCGGAGATGACGCCTGATAAGGCATCCGCTCTTCTGAATGAACTGAGGGAGGAAGCCAGCCATGCTTAAAGACAGAGACGCGCTTGTCGCATACCGCAGAGAAGTCGAAGCCGCCTACGCCGCGCAGACGCAGCAGATCATCGTCTGCGGCGGAACGGGCTGTGTTGCGGGCGGCTCGCTGAAGGTTTTCGCCCGCCTGCAGGAGCTTATGGAGGCGGCGGACGTTCACGTCGCCGTCACGCTGGAGAAGGAGCCCGAGCATCCCGTCGGCCTGAAAAAGAGCGGCTGCCACGGCTTCTGCGAAATGGGCCCGCTGCTCCGCATCGAGCCCCAGGGCTGGCTCTATACCAAGGTACAGGTCTCCGACTGCGAGGAAATCGTTGAAAAGACCGTGCTGCACGGTGAGTTCATCGACCGTCTGGCGTATCACCGCGACGGCGAATCCTTCCGCAAGCAGGAGGACATCCCCTTCTACAGCCAGCAGACCCGTCTCGTGCTGGAGCACTGCGGCAGAATCGATGCAAACTCCATTGCGGAGTACATCGCCATCGGCGGCTACACGGCCTTTGAGAAGGCGCTCTTCGAGATGGACGACGACGCGATCGTCGCGGAGGTCACGAAATCCGGCCTGCGCGGACGCGGCGGCGGCGGCTTCCCCGCCGGACGCAAGTGGTCCCAGGTGCAGCGTCAGAAGGAGACGCCCAAGTACGTCGTCTGCAACGGCGATGAGGGCGACCCCGGCGCATTCATGGATCGAAGCATCATGGAGGGCGATCCGCACAGAATGCTCGAGGGCATGATGATCGCCGCCCGTGCCACCGGAGCCAGTGAGGGTTATATTTACGTCCGCGCCGAGTATCCGCTCGCCGTCCAGCGTCTGCGCACCGCCATTGAGCAGGCCGAGGAGCTGGGACTTCTGGGTGAGCACATTCTGGGCACCGACTTCTCCTTCCGCATCCACATCAACCGCGGCGCCGGCGCCTTCGTCTGCGGCGAGGGCAGCGCCCTGACCGCATCCATCGAGGGCAAGCGCGGCTTCCCGCGCGTCAAGCCTCCGCGCACCGTCGAGCACGGCCTCTTCGACAAGCCCACCGTCCTCAACAATGTTGAGACCTATGCCAACGTGCCGTCCATCATCAGCCGCGGCGCGGACTGGTTCCTGGGCTTCGGCACGGCGGGCAGCCCCGGCACCAAGGCCTTTGCCCTCACCGGCAACATCCGCAACACCGGCCTGATCGAGGTGCCCATGGGCACGACGCTGCGCAAGATCATCTTCGACATCGGCGGCGGCATGCGCGACGGCCGCGAGTTCAAGGCCGTCCAGATCGGCGGACCCTCCGGCGCATGTCTGACGCCTGAGCATCTCGACCTGCCCCTGGACTTCGACACGCTGAAGAAGGTCGGCGCGATGATCGGCTCCGGCGGTCTCGTCGTCATGGATGACCATACCTGCATGGTCGAGGTTGCCCGCTTCTTCATGCACTTCACGCAGAACGAGTCCTGCGGCAAGTGCGTCCCCTGCAGAGAGGGCACGAAGCGCATGCTGGAGATCCTTGAGCGCATTGTCGCGGGAGAAGGCCGCGAGGGCGACATCGACCTGCTGCTGGAGCTTGCGGACACCATCTCCGCCACGGCGCTCTGCGGCCTCGGAAAGTCCGCTCCGTCCCCGGTCATCAGCACCATCCGCAACTTCCGCAGCGAGTACGAGGCGCATATCCGCGAAAAGCGCTGCCCTGCCGGTGCCTGCAAGAAGCTGCGCCGAATCTACATCGATCCCGCTATGTGCAAGGGCTGCTCCAAGTGTTCCCGCGCCTGCCCGGTTCAGGCCATCTCCGGCAAGATCAAGCAGCCCTTCTCCATCGATCTCGGAACCTGCATCCGCTGCGGCACCTGCGTCGGCACCTGCCCCTTCCACGCCATCAAGGAGGACTAAGTCATGACGGAAAGACAATTCATCACCATCGACGGAATTCCCGTTGAGCTCGAAGGCGAGAAGAACCTGCTCGAGCTCATCCGCAAAGCCGGCATCAAGATGCCGACCTTCTGCTACCATTCCGAGCTTTCCGTCTACGGCGCCTGCCGCATGTGCATGGTCGAAAACGAGCGCGGCGGTCTGGATGCCGCCTGCTCCACCCCGCCCCGTGCCGGTATGGTCATCCGCACGAATACCGCCCGTCTGCGCCGCTACCGCAAGAACATCCTCGAGCTCATTCTCGCCAATCACTGCCGCGACTGCACGACCTGCGAGAACAACAAGCACTGCAAGCTCCAGGATCTGGCCATGCGCTTCAACATCGAGGGCGTGCGCTTCCCCAATACGGCAAAGTCCAACCGCGATGCGGATACCTCCTCTGTATCCATCACCCGCGACTCCGGCAAGTGCATCCTCTGCGGCGACTGCGTGCGCACCTGCCACGAGATTCAGAACGTCGGTGCCATCGACTTCGCGCACCGCGGCTCCAAGATGGTCATCAGCACCGCCTTCGGCAAGCCCCTGGCCGAGACCAACTGCGTGGGCTGCGGCCAGTGTGCGGCAGTCTGTCCGACCGGAGCCATCGTCGTGCGCAACAACATCAGCCCCGTATGGGCCGCTATCGACGATCCGAACGTCCGCACCACCGTGCAGATCGCTCCGGCCGTCCGGGTGGGCATCGGCTCCCGCCTGGGCATGAAGGACGGCGAAAACGTCATGGGCAAGATCGTCGCCTGCCTGCACCGCATCGGCGTGGATGTCGTCTGCGACACCTCCCTCGGCGCGGATATGACCGTCATCGAGGAGACCAACGAGTTCATCTCCCGCATCGAGGCCGGCGAAAACCTGCCCCTCTTCACCTCCTGCTGCCCCGCGTGGGTGCAGTACTGCGAGAAGAAGCACCCCGAGTTGCTGCCCCATGTCTCCACCTGCCGCTCCCCCATGCAGATGTTCGCCTCCGTGCTCAAGGATGCCGCCGCGCGTGAGGGCAAGAAGATGTTCCACATCGCCGTCATGCCCTGCACCGCCAAGAAGTTTGAGGCCATCCGCGACGAGTTCAAGACCGACGGCGTTCCGAACGTCGATGCGGTCATCACGACTCAGGAGCTCATCCGCATGATTCAGGAGTCCGGCATCGTCTTCCGCGATGTGGAGCCCGAAGCCCCCGACATGCCCTTCGGCACGATCTCCGGCGCCGGCGTGCTCTTCGGCGTGACCGGCGGCGTGACCGAGGCCGTCCTGCGCAGAGTCGTATCCAGCAAATCCCGCTCCGACATCCTGACCGTCAGCACCATGGGTCAGCGCGGCTCCGAGGGCATCAAGGAATTCGATCTGCCCTATGGCGAGCGCACGCTGCACATCGCCGTCACAAGCGGTCTGGCCAACGCTGAAAAGGTCATTCAGCGCATCAAAAACGGCGAGCACTTCGACTTCGTCGAGGTCATGGCCTGCCCCGGAGGCTGCGTATGTGGCGCCGGTCAGCCCTTCCTCTCCGAGGAGAAGCGCGCCACCCGCAGCCGCGGCATCTATGAGGCGGACCGCCTCCAGAGCATCCGCCGCTCCAGCGAGAACCCGTCTTTGAAGCTCCTCTACAGCGAGGTCATCCGCGGACGCGAGCACGAGCTCCTGCACGTCTCCCACATCCGCTGAGCGTAAAAGCGCAGGAAAAGCGCCCCCTGCCCGGAAATTTCCTTGGGCAGGGGGCGCTTTTTGCCGTATTTTCGGGGGGCACCGCTCAGACCTCTATGCGGGTGATCCTCCAGTCGCAGAGGCGGTTGTCGTAGCCCGTCGTATCGCGGAAAAGGCGCACGGGACGGGTGTATTTCTCCCCGTTTACGCAAAATTCCACCTCGTAGTCCCCGTAAAAGCCCTCAAAGACGAATTTTTCGTCCTTTCCGGAGCCTTTGTACGTCGTGTGCCACTCGCGGTTGATCAGCCGGTCGAGCCGCTCGTAGGCGGGCTTCGGCGAAAGGTCACGGCGCATCAGACCCGCGTGGAAGCGGTTCTCGTTCCCGTATGCCGTGCCGTCGACGAGGTTCCACCAGATCGCGGCCTCCACATATCGCTGGGAGAACCACAGACGCATCATGCGCTCGGTCAGCTCCGCCTGAAGCTCCTCGTCCGCCGCCTCGTTCGTCCACGAGGGGATCGAGACCTCCGAAAGGTGGATCGGCATGCGGAAATCCGAGTAGCAGTCGAAAATATCCAGCGAGCGCAGGGCGTTATACAGGATGCCGGCCTCCGCGACCTCGTCGTCCTCGCTCGCGAAGGCGTGGAACTGCATACCGATGCCCTCGATGCGCGTGCCGAGCTCGAGCTGGCGGCGCAGCATCAGATAGTAGCGGCTGCGCGGGCCCACATACTCGCCCGCGCCGAAGGTCTGGAAGCAGCCCTCGTTCCAGAACAGCCTCGTGCAGGGGAACGCGCGGCGCGCCAGCTCGAAGCAGAATTTCTCGTGCTCCGGCTCGTCCGTCACCTGAAGATCGCGCGCGCCGTTGCCCTTGTAGCAGTTTTTATAGATCGTGTACATCTCGTTGATGACGTCCATGTCCTCGAAATCATAGCGGTAGCGCTCGCCCAGCGCCTCGACGCGGCGCGCCAGCTCGATGTTGATGCCGCGGTTGGAATCCGGCAGCCACGCGGGATTGAAGGAGTTGTACGCCAGACAATGCGCCTTCATGCGGATGCGGTTCTCCCGACAGTAGTCGCGGACGAGGTCGAGCGCCGGACGGCGCCAGATCCTCGGGGAATCCGCCGCAAAGCGCGGCTTCCCCCGCTCCGGCTCCAGCGTATCCCAGTAGAGCGGCGCTACGCCGCAGTTGAAGATGCGCCGGAAGGACTCGCGGTAGAGCCGGTTGTGCTCCTCCTCCGGGAACTGGTCGAGGAGAAAGAGGGAGCAGCCGAATTTGAACTCATGCCCCGTCTGCCGCACCGATACCTCGTCGGGATAGACGCGGCCGCCCTCGCGGTCGAAGAATTGCAGGGAGAATACGCCCATGCGGTTCTCCCGGATGCCGCGCTCCATCCGGGCGGAGGTGTAGTAGTCGTGCCGGTCGAACTCCTCGATCAGTCCGTAGCGCCGGTGCGTGCTCAGCTTCGTGTTCATATGCGTCTCCTTTCGCTTTTTCGTCGTTTTGAGCTGCCGCTTCAGGCTGCCATTTTTTGTTATAGCATACGGCGCAGCTGCCTGTCAACACAAGAAGCCGCCGCACAAAAAAATTCCGCAAAAAATATCTTCCGCCCCTTGACAAAGTGGCGGGAGTCTGCTACAATCGTTGATTGAGAATGGGTTCCTTATATGAAGGGGAGTAGCTCTTTCCCGGCGATCAACATCCCTGTCGTCTTTTGCAGCAAAAGGCGGCTGGTCGGCGGGGTCTGAATTCAGACGGCCAGACCTTCGGCAGTTGTTTTCTGCCGCAAGGTCTTTTTCTTTTGCAAAATACACCCCCACAACCCTAAATGGGGGAAAGAAACAGAGGAGCAACATGAAGTACTACCTGAGCAGCACGTCCGATGTGCTGGAAGAGCTCCGCAGCGTTGACTCGGGGCTTACCTCGCAGGAGGCGCAGAAGCGTCTTGCAAAACATGGTCCGAACCGGCTGGCGGAGGCTCCGAAAAAGTCCGTCCTGCGCCGTCTTGCCGAGCAGTTCGCGGATCCGATGATTCTCATCCTCATCGCGGCGGCGGTGATCTCCGCCGTGACCTCCGCGCTGGAGCATGAGTTCCCCACGGATGTCTTCATCATCCTGGGCGTCGTCCTGCTCAATGCCATCCTGGGCGTGCTTCAGGAAAGCAAGGCCGAGCGCGCCATCGAAGCGCTGCAGAAAATGGCGGCGGCTACCTCCAAGGTCATGCGCGACGGACGCGTCTGCATCCTGCACAGCGACGAGCTCGTCCCGGGCGACGTCATCCTGCTCGAGGCCGGAGACGCCGTACCCGCCGACGGACGCATTCTGGAAAGCGCAAGCCTGAAAATCGAGGAATCCGCGCTGACGGGTGAATCCGTCCCCGTCAATAAGTTCATCGACATCCTGCACCTTGAAAACGGTAAGGATGTCCCCTTGGGCGACCGCAAGAATATGGTCTACATGGGCTCGACCGTCGTCTACGGACGCGGACGCGCCGTTCTGACCGGCACCGGCATGGATACCGAGATGGGACGCATTGCGGATGCGCTGGCCGATGCGAAGGACGAGCAGACCCCCCTGCAGCAGAAGCTCTCGCAGCTTTCCCGCATTCTGAGCTTCCTGGTCCTGGGCATCTGCGTCTTCATGTTCCTCTTCGACATCGTGCGCGGTGCGATCATGCACACGACCATGGATCTCCCCTTCCTGCTGGATTCCTTCATGCTTGCCGTGTCCCTGGCCGTAGCCGCCATTCCCGAGGGTCTGGCCGCGGTCGTGACCGTCGTGCTTTCCATCGGCGTGACGAATATGTCCCGCCGCAACGCCATCATCCGCCGTCTGACCGCCGTTGAGACGCTGGGCTGTGCGCAGATCATCTGCTCGGATAAGACCGGTACGCTCACGCAGAACCGCATGACCGTTGTGGAGCACTGGTGCGACGACGAGACCCTTCTCGCGCGCGGCATGGCTCTGTGCACCGACGTCAGTGTCGACGAAAACGGTGAGATTACGGGCGAGCCCACGGAGGCGGCGCTTGTCGCGTATGCGCTGTCCCTCGGGCTTAATAAGAACGATCTCCTTCGCACCGCCCCCCGCGTGGCCGAGGCTCCGTTTGACTCGATGCGCAAGATGATGACCACCATCCACCGCACGGATTCCGGCTTCCTCCAGTTCACGAAGGGTGCGCCCGATGAAATCCTGCGCCGCTGTACCAGAATCCTGCAGGGCGGCTCCGTCCGTCCGATGACGGATGAGGACCGCAGAAGGGTTCTTGACCAGAACAAGGCCTACGCCGACCGCGCGCTGCGTGTGCTGGCCTGCGCCTATAAGCCGCTTGACGCGCTGCCCGCGGACTGCTCCCCCGAGAATGTCGAGTGCGAGCTCATTTTCTGCGGACTTACGGGCATGATCGATCCCGTCCGTCCCGAGGTACGTCCCGCGATCGAGAAATGCCGCGAGGCCGGCATCCGTCCCATCATGATCACGGGCGACCACCGCGACACCGCCGCCGCCATCGCCATGGAGCTCGGCATCATCCACGACCCCTCCGAGGCCATCACCGGCGCCGAGCTTGACGAGATCTCCGACGAGGACTTCCGCGAAGCCGTCACGAAGTACTCCGTCTATGCCCGCGTGCAGCCCGAGCATAAGGTGCGCATCGTCAATGCCTGGAAGAGCCGCGGCATGATCACCGCCATGACGGGCGACGGCGTCAACGACGCTCCGTCCATCAAGAGCGCGGACATCGGCATCGGCATGGGCATCACCGGCACGGATGTCACGAAGAACGTCGCCGACATGGTGCTGGCGGACGACAACTTTGCGACCATCGTCTCCGCCGTCGAGGAGGGACGCCGCATCTATGCCAACATCCGCAAATCCATCCAGTTCCTGCTTTCCTCGAACTTAAGCGAGGTCATCGCGATCTTCGCGGCAAACATTCTGGGCTTCACCATCCTCAAGCCCGTCCATCTTCTCTGGATCAATCTCGTGACCGACTGCTTCCCCGCTCTGGCTCTGAGCATGGAGAAAAGCGAGGCCGACAGCATGAAGCGTCCTCCGCGCAAGTCCACGGACGGCATCTTCTCCGACGGTGTCGGCGCAGATGTGGCATATCAGGGCCTCCTGGTAGCAGTGCTCACGATTGCCGCCTATTTCGTCGGACACTTCATGGAGGCCGGACGCTGGGAGATCGCGGAAAGCGCGGACGGCATGACCATGGCATTTCTGACCATGTCCATGTGCGAGATCTTCCACTCCTTCAACATGCGCTCCTTAAGAGGCTCTTCGGTTGCCATGATGCTGCACGGCAATCATAACCGCTTCATTCTGGGCTCCACGCTGCTCTCTCTGCTTCTGACGACTCTCGTCTGCGAGGTTCCCTTCCTCTCCGGACTCTTCGGATTCACCTCCATCGACCTGCGTGAGTACTTCGTGGCACTGGGGCTGGCGTTCCTGATCATCCCGCTTGTGGAAGCCGTGAAATTCTTCCGCCGCCGCGCCGACAAAAGCCGCACCTGATCGCGCGTATTTTTCCCCTCAAACTGCGAAAAAAAGCTCAGATTCCCCCCAGTATTTTGGGGGAATCTGAGCTTTTTCATTCTGTCTTTTTGGGGAGGAATATCCCCCCCCAAAAAAATCAATATCTATAGTCGAAGACGCGGGTGGATTTTTTCTCGCTGCGCGGAAGCTCGCCGATGTCCACGGCCTTCGGTATGATGCCGACGTTGATGCGCGTCTTGAACGCTTCCTTGAGCTCGTACTCGAACCTCGGACGGTCTTCCTTTGCAAGCGGGGTCTCGACGAAGACCGTCATGCGGTCGCGTCCGTTCTCGTGATCGATGAAGACCTGGTACTCACTGGAGGCGCCCTCGAGGTTTTTCAGAATCTCGTCGATCTGTCCGGGGAAGATATTCACGCCCTTGACCTTCACCATGTCATCGGTGCGTCCGAGGATGACATCGATGCGCGGAAGCGTGCTGCCGCAGGGGCAGGGCACGGTATCGGGCACGATGCGCGTCAGGTCATGCGTGCGGTAGCGGATCAGCGGAGCGCCCTCCTTCCTGAGCGTCGTGATGACCAGCTCGCCGAGCTCGCCGTCGGGCAGCACCTTTCCCGTCTTCGGGTCGATGATCTCGAAATAGAGGTAGTCATCGAAGTAGTGCATGCCCGTATGATACTCGCAGTTGATGGCGATGCCGGGTCCGTAGATCTCCGTGAGTCCGTAGATGTCAAAGAGCTCCACGCCGAGCTCAGCCGCGATGCGCGCACGCATCTTGTCGCCCCAGCGCTCCGATCCGATGACGCCCTTCTTAAGGCAGATTTTGTCGCGGATGCCGCGCTTTGCAATCTCCTCCGCCAGAAGCAGTGCATAGGAGGACGTCGCGCACAGCACCGTCGAGCGCATATCCTGCATGAACTGGAGCTGCTTGTCTGTGTTTCCCGGACCCATCGGCACCGTCATAGCGCCGAGCTTCTCCGCGCCGAGCTGGAAGCCGATGCCCGCCGTCCACAGGCCGTAGCCGGGTGTAATCTGGATGCGGTCGCGGTTCGTGATGCCCGCAATCCTGTAGCAGCGGCTGAAGAGCTCCGCCCAGTCCTCGACATCCTTCTTCGTATAGGGGATGATGACCGGCGTTCCCGTCGTGCCCGAGGACGAATGGATGCGCACAATCTCCTCCTCCGGCACGGCTGCGAGTCCCAGCGGATAGGCCTCGCGCAGGTCGGATTTTTCCGAGAAGGGCAGCTTTTCGAAGTCCTCCTGGGTGCGGATGTCCTCCGGCTCGATGCCGGCGATGCGGGCGGCGTAGAAGTTGCCCGACGGCTGGGGACCGCGGTTGGCCTTGATGCGTCCGAGCTGCCGGCGCACCATATTCAGGGCATTTTCCGAAATCTTCATGGCTTACTCCTTATTTCACGCACTCTGCTCCGTATTCAAGAGCGCGGAGATTCATTTCCAGGAACTGGGGACGTACCTTTTCGCGCACCGCGCGCTCCACGTCCGCCGGGGAAAGTCCCATCGCCCCCGACTGCGCCAGCGCTCCGACGAGTGCGACGTTCACCGCCTTCACAGAGCCCGTGATGCGCACGACATCCTCCACGTGCAGCACACGGCAGTGCTCCGAGTGAGAGGTCAGATACGCAAGCATGTCCTCCGCTCTGTAGTCCGTTCCGGCAAGCGCTGCCGTAACCGGCTGCACCGCGCGGTCGCAGACGATGAGCTCGCCGCCCTCCTTCAGGAACGGCAGGTTCCGCACCGCCTCGCCGGGCTCGAAGGCCAGCATGACGTCCGCTCCTCCCTCGGGAATCAGCGGACAGGGTACACGCTCGCCGATGCGGACATGGCTCGTGACGCAGCCTCCGCGCTGTGCCATGCCGATGGTCTCGGCGGTTCTCGCAAAGTATCCGCGGTTCATCGCAGCGGCGGCGATGATGCGCGAGGCCAGAACCGTTCCCTGACCGCCGACGCCGCAGAGTAAGCAGCTGTACAGATTCATGTTCACGCCTCCTCCTTTCCCACGATGCACTTTTTCGGGCAGATCTGCGCACAGAGACGGCAGCCGCAGCACAGGCTTTCGTCGATGACGGCATGTCCGTCCGCGAAGCTCAGTCCCGGGCATCCGAGCTCGCGGATGCAGCGTCTGCATCCGATGCAGGAATCCGTCACGTGAAGGGCTTCCGCTCCCTTTACCAGCGCAACGCAGGGCGAGCGGAAGATGATGGCGCGCACCCCGCTCAGAGCGGCTGCCTCACGCACCGTCTCCACGGCCGCCGCATGATCCAGCGGATCGACCGTGCGGACAAACCCGATGCCGAAGGCGCGCAGGACGGCCTCGATGGAAATCGGATTCGACTGAGCCTTCATCATCGTCCTGCCGATTCCCGGATGGGGCTGATGTCCCGTCATGGCGGTCGTCGAGTTATCCAGCACGCACAGCACGATGTTCGCGGAGTTGTATACGGCATTCGCCACACCCGTCATGCCGGATGCGAAGAAGGTGGAATCTCCAACGAAGGCGAAGCAGACACCCTCCTCCCCCGCGTGATCGAGTCCCTGGGCGATCGTGATGCCGGCACCCATGCACAGGCAGGTATCCACCATGCCCAGCGGCGCGGCATTGCCCAGCGTATAGCAGCCGATATCTCCGCAGAAGACCGCGCGCTGCCCCTGCATGGCGCGCTTCACGGCGTAGAAGGAGGCTCTGTGCGGACATCCCGCGCAGAGGACGGGCGGACGAACGGGCGTCTCGGGCGCATCCTCCGGCATATGACCCGCGAAGGGGGACCTGAATCCGAAGAGACGCTCCAGCACGGCTCCGACCTTCACGGCGCCAAGCTCTCCCGCACAGGGCACGTCGCCCGTGCGCTTTCCCAGAATCGGTACGGACAGTCCGTGCTTTCCCTCCTGGTACACCAGCGCATCCTCGATGACGGAATCCAGCTCCTCGAATACCACCACGCGATCCACGGAGCCGAGGAATTCCTGCGCCAGCTCCTCGGGGAAGGGATAGGGCGTTGCCACCTTGAAGACCGTGAACTCGTCCTCATGCCCCGCAATCGCATCCGCGACGTAGGCCGCCGAAATGCCTCCGCAGGCAATGCCCGTGCGTCCCTTTCCCGTAATCGCGTTTCTTTCGTAGCGGGAAAACTCCTGCGCAAGCTCATGCTCCCTCTGCTCCAGCCGCAGCTTGCTCTTATAGGACAGGCGCGGGAAGATCACCCAGCGTCCGGGATCCTTCTCAAAGCCCGGCGCCTTTCCGGGGCTTGACAGCTCCGGAACATCCACTACGGCGCAGGAGTGGCAGACGCGCGTCGTCGCCCGCAGGATGACCGGCGTTGCGTGCTTTTCGGAAAAATCGAAGGCCTCCTGCGTCATGACGAAGGCTTCCTCCGGCGAGGAGGCATCGAAGACGGGGATATTCGCATACTCCGCGAAGTGCCTCGTATCCTGCTCGGTCTGGGAGGAGATCGGGCCGGGATCGTCCGCGACGAACACGACCATGCCTCCGCGTACGCCGATGTAGTTGACGCACATCAGCGGATCGGACGCGACATTCAGTCCCACCTGCTTCATCGTCACCAGGGAACGCGCGCCCGCATAGGCTGCTCCCGCCGCGACCTCCATCGCAGCCTTCTCATTCGTCGACCACTCCACGTACACGCCTCCGGGATTGCGCTTTGAAACGGTCTCCAGCGCCTCCGTCGAGGGCGTGCCGGGGTAGCCCGCCACGACCTGTACCCCCGCAGCAAGCGCTCCGGCGGCAACGGCCTCATTGCCCATCAAAAGCTCCTTCATGTATGCACCAAGCCCCTTCCTCCATGGGATATTTTGCAGAAGGCAATATAAAAAGCGCCCGTCCTTGACTGTTTTACAAGGACAGGCGCCCGATATTACGGCTCCTGCGGTACCACCTTGCTTGACCCGTGCCGTACTGATTTCCGGCACGCGATCCGCTCATTTTCATCCGCATATGTCAAAGCGACAACCACGGATTCCCGCCGTAACGCGCGGTTCGCGTTCGAAGCTACTCCTCATTTCCCCGGCAACCCGCGCACGGAGCTGTTCCGTGCAGGCTTCATCAGAAAGGCGTTTCGCCCCGACCCTCTGCGGCCCATATAAGCCCGACGCCGCCTTCGACGAAGCTTCCACCCAAGCGCTTCGCTCTCTGGTAAAGGGGTCGATTTTTCGGGATTTTCTCCGCATCATCGGTTTGGATTGTGGATTTTACTTTTGCATTATTATAGCACATCGTCCGCGGGTTTGTCAAGTGCTGTGCAGGACGGTTTTTCCCTCTTCGTTGCGCGCCGGGGGGAGCTTCAGATTTTACGCTGCTCCCGGGGCTTATCACGTCTCTTTTGCTCATTGGGGGAGAAACAGCAGCCCTCGCGGTTATGCTCATCGCCGCTCTGCGCAAGGTCACGGATCGTAATGCCGTCGACGAAATCGCGGATCAGTCCATCGAGCTTCGTCCACACGGGCAGCGTCCGGCAGCCCGTTGCGCGCTCGCAGGGCTTCGCACCCTCCTCAAGGCAGGCCACGGGCGCAAGCGACCCCTCGGTAACTCTCAGCACATCGCCCAGCGTGATCTCCTCGGGTGCCCGCGCGAGTCTGTAGCCGCCGCCCTTGCCGTGCACGGCCTCGACAAGCTCCGCCTTCGACAGCTGCGCCATGATGCTCTCAAGGTATTTTTGGGAGATTTCCTGCCGCTCGATGATCTCCCTGAGCGGCGTGAAGCCCTTCCCCTCCCGCTCCGCAAGATCGATCAGCACTCTCAGCGCATAGCGTCCCTTGGTCGATACCATCATATCCGAAAACTCACCCTTCCCGCGCGGTTTCTTTTACCCAGAAGCCCAGTATGCTTGTAGTATACCACAGATCCTCCGCCCGGTCAATACTGTTTTGCCGCGGATGCGCTTTACTGCAAAAAGTTTTCCCCCGCTGCCCCCACGGAGTGGTTTTCCAAAAAAAGCAAAAAAGGAAGGGAGCCTTCATTCGCGCTCCCTTCCCCTATATGGCTGATTCAGAAATCGTATGAGACCTTTTCAAAGCAGCCGGACTTCGAGGAGCGCACGGCGGCAAGTGCCGCGGCTACGGTGCAAGCTCCCTCGTAGGCATCGGTCGGGACGGGCTTATCGTTCAGGATGCAGTCCGTAAACATTCCGATTTCGCCCATTGTATTGTGGTTATTCACGGAAATCGGATACAGCATGGGCGTGGTGAAGCCGCAGGAGGCTTCCGTCTTGAAGACGGTCATGCTGGTGCTCGTGTTGTCCGTGATGATCGTGCCCTTCGAGCCGTAGAAGACGCTGCGCATGGTATAGTTTCTCTTGCAGCCGGTGGAGACGAAGACCTTGCCGATGACGTCGCCGGGGAACTTCATGATGGCGATGGTGCAGTCATCCGTCGGCCAGGAGGTGAGCATCTTCTTATTCGAGAAGGCGCCGACCTCGAGCGGGTTCCCGGCAATCCAGCGCAGCAGGTCGACCGCATGGCATCCTCCGCCCAGGAAGCCGTGGCGCAGCGGGTCAAGTCTCCAGTTGTTCCCGAGACCGGGAATACCGGAGTAGTCGTGCGCGTACTCGCTTTCGACGAAGAAGAGCTCGCCGATTTCCCCATCGTCGATCAGCTTCTTGGCCTGCACGAAGCCCGGCGTGAAGCGGCAGATCTGTCCGACCATGAATTTTCTGTCCGAGGCGCGGGAGGCCTCGACCATCCTTTTGCACTCGTCGAGCTTCAGAGCCATCGGCTTCTCGCACAGGACGTGCTTGCCCGCCTCCAGTGCCGCGAGGGATATCTCGCAGTGCTGCTGATCCGGGACGACGATGATCACGGCATCGACATCGCTGCGCGCCAGAACCTCGCGATAGTCCGTATAGACGGCAGCTCCCGGCCACAGCCCCGCAGCCTCCTCCGCCCTCTCACGCTCCAGATCGCAGACCGCGACGAGATTCGCGCCGTCGACCTCTCTCATGCCGCGGATATGCGCCTTGCCCATTCCGCTGGTTCCGATTACCGCGTAATTGACCTTGTTCATAGGGTTATCCGTCCTTTCTGAATCGGATAATTTTTCACAAATTACACTGCCCCAAAAGACTCCTGTTTTGCGCATGTGATATGCTTCGGACACATTCATTATACAGAGGAAACTCTGTATTTGTCAAGTCCCCCTGTCCGCATCCGGCTTTTTAAAAAATGCAGCCGCATGAGCCCTGGGCTTGACGGCGCATGGAGCTCCTCCTCCCCTGTTCCGTCCATACCATCTTCTCTGCCTTTCTCCCGAATAAAAAAGCTCCCCTCATGAAAAGCCCGTTGGCGTGATGCCTGTCTTTTCATGGGGGGAGCTGACTTGTCTTCCGCTTTTTCGCTTATCTATACTGGGGGAGCCAGTTTCCGTGGGTCTCGATGAGGTCGTCCACCATCTTCTTGATGGTGTCGATGTCGAGCTCCGAGCCTGTGTGCGGATCCAGCATCGCGGCCTGATAGATGTGCTCCTTCTTCAGGGTGTGCGCGGCCTCGATGGTCAGAAGCTGCACATTGATGTTCGTCATGTTCATCGCCGCGCACTGCACCGGCAGAGCGCCGACGCCGCAGGGATGCACGCCCGTACCGTTGACCAGGCAGGGCACCTCGACGCAGGCGTCCTTCGGCAGATTCTCGATGTAGAAGCCGTTATTCAGGACGTTGCCGCCGATCTGATAGGGCTTATTCGTGACGACCGCTTCCATGATGTGCGAGGCATACTCGTTGGAGCGCTCGTGCGCCTTGACGCCGGTCTTCAGAATCTCCTCGTACTCCTTCTTCCAGCCCTCGATCTGGTTGACGCAGCGGCGCGGATACTCATCCAGCGGGATGTTGTAGCGCTCGATCAGCTCGGGGTAGCGGCTCTTGATGTAGAACATGTTGTACTCGGCGTTGTGCTCGCTGGACTCGGTGCAGTAGTAGCCGAAGTTGCGGATGTAATCCAGACGCACCTTGTCGTCGCACTTGGGATCGGCCATCTTGGCCTCAACGCGCTTCTTGACCTCGGGATAGAGATCGCGGCCGTTCTTGTCCTCGACCTTTAAGAGCCACGCCATGTGGTTGATGCCGGCGATGAGGTCGCGGGCGCCCTCCAGATACTCCTGCATATCGAGCACGTCGAACAGGCTCTCGGTGCAGACCTGGACGCTGTGGCACAGACCGACGGTCTGAACGCCCGTGTAGCGCTGCATATAGCCGGAGAGCATCGCCATGGGATTGGTGTAGTTCAGGAAGAGCGCGTCGGGGCAGACCTCCTCCATGTCGCGGGCAAAGCCCTCCATCACGGGGATGGTGCGCAGCGCGCGCATGATGCCGCCGATGCCCAGCGAGTCGCCGATGGTCTGGCGCAGGCCGTACTTCTTGGGAATCTCGAAGTCCGTGATCGTGCAGGGATCATACAGACCGACCTGAATGGCGTTGACGACAAATTTCGCGCCGCGCAGGGCTTCCTTGCGGTTCTCGACGCCCAGATGCGTGGTGATGCAGCCGTAGTCGCCCTTCTCGTGACGCATGGCCTCGAGGATGGCGCGGCTCTCCTCCAGACGCGCTGCGTCGATGTCATACAGCGCGAACTCCGAGTCCCGCAGAGCCTCGGCGCACATGCAGTCGCCGATGACATTGCGCGCAAAAATGGTGCTTCCGGCACCCATGAAGGTAATCTTCATCGTTTCCTGTTCTCCTTACATTCGAAATATGTGATTTGACGTTTATTGATCGCTTCCGTAGTACTCACAGCCCGCTGCGTACAGCGAGACGAGTCCTGCGGAGAGCAGGACGGAGGCCAGAATGTCCGTGCACCAGTGCACACCCGAAAGCATGCGTCCCGCGACCATGACGGTCATACAGACGCCGCAGACGAGGGGCACGGCCGTCCGCACGAACCTTAAGCGGCTGCGTCCCGCATACACGCCCGCACTTCCCATGATGCACAGCGTCAGCAGGGTATGCGACGACGGGAATGAGGCCGCCAGTGCGCCGTCCTCCAGAACCGGGCGGAAGTTGATGATGCACACCTCGAAGACGACATAGGAAAAGCCGACCAGGCCGTAAAGCACCGCCATCAGCAAAAGCTCGGGGCTTACGCGTCCCAGGCTGCGCCGTCTGATAAGCTGAACCGCGCCGGCCACGGCAAAGCCCCCCGCCGTCAGCAGGGATACCTTGCCCAGAAGGTCCGTGATGTCGTACCATGTTTCGCTCGTACCGACCGTCCGGAACACAGCTCCGTTGAGCGCGGCCAGTCCTACACTCGTGCCCTCCGGGCCGATCGGCTGAACATCAACCGTCAGCACCGCCGCATTCAGTGCAGCGAAGAGGACGAGCAGGATAAATCCGACCGCGCACAGCGTCTTCACTTGTCCGTTCCGCATAGACATCCTAATCTCCGTTTTTTGTCTTTTTTACTCTGAGTGGGAGCTTTTTGCGGAGGGGACAGCGAGTCCCCTCCTTATTTTCCGTTACCGTACGGTTATGACGACGTCCTCGGTGCCCTCGGAAACCGGGACGGAGATG
>CAVGLF010000027.1:0-12026 GCA_963630045.1 Butyricicoccaceae bacterium
TCAAAATCGACGAAATCGGAGAAGAGCGGCTCGATTTGCACATTGGAAAAATCAATTTTTTCCTCCTGAACGGGGGCGGCAGGAGCAGCCTCGGCGGGTGCCTCTTCGGGCTTCTTCGCCTTCTTTTCGGAGTCCAGGGGTTTCATTGTCGGGAAGAGGATGACATCGCGGATGGTGGCGCTGTTCGTCAGCATCATGACCGCACGGTCGATGCCCATGCCCAGTCCTCCCGTCGGAGGCATGCCGTACTC
This sequence comes from Butyricicoccaceae bacterium, assembly GCA_963630045.1. Taxonomy (GTDB): domain Bacteria; phylum Bacillota; class Clostridia; order Oscillospirales; family QAMX01; genus JAAZKA01. The sequence goes on from CAVGLF010000027.1 coordinate 252, forward strand.
AAGCGCGTTGATGAAGTCGTTGTCCATCATCTCCGCTTCCTCGTCGCCCTTTTCGCGCATCTCCATCTGCTTCACGAAGCGCGCCTTCTGGTCGATCGGGTCGTTGAGCTCGGAGTAGGCATTCGCCAGCTCGCAGCCGCAGATGAAAAGCTCGAAGCGCTCGGTCAGACGATGATCTGCGGGGCTGCGCTTCGTCAGCGGAGAGACCTCGACGGGATACATCGTGATGAACGTCGGCTGGATGAGCTGATCCTCGACCTTCTGGTCAAACGTCGTATAGAGCGCATTGCCCCAGGTCGGCTCCTTGCCCTCCATGTCGACTCCGGCAGCCACGGCCATGGCAACGGCCTGGGCGTCATCGGACACTGCGGCGAAGTCCAGACCCGTATGGCGGCGGACGGCATCGACCATCGTCAGTCTCTCCCAGCCGGGCGCGAGATTGATCTTCTGTCCCAGCCACTCGATGTCGTAGCTGGAATAGATCTCCTTCGCGGCACCGGAGAGGATGCCCTCCGCGATGTCCATCATGCCGTGGAAGTCCGTATAGGCCTCATACAGCTCAATCGTCGTGAACTCGGGGTTGTGCTTGGGATCCATGCCCTCGTTGCGGAAGATGCGGCCAATCTCATAGACCTTGTCAAAGCCGCCGACGATCAGGCGCTTCAGGTTCAGCTCAGTCGCAATGCGCAGATACATGTCGAGGTCGAGCGTGTTGTGATGCGTGATGAACGGACGGGCACTGGCGCCTCCGGAGATCGTGTTCAGCACGGGCGTCTCCACCTCAAGGTAGCCCTGCGCGTCCAGATAGGAGCGGATGAAGGAGATGAAGCGGCTGCGCGTACGGAAGACACGGCGTACCTCGGGATTCATGATAAGGTCGACATAGCGCTGACGGTAGCGCAGGTCGGTGTTGGTCAGACCGTGATACTTCTCCGGCAGGGGCTGGAGGCTCTTGGACAGCAGGGTCAGCTTCTCGGCCGCAATGGAGATCTCGCCCGCATGCGTACGGAAGACCTTGCCCTCGATGCCCGCGATGTCGCCGATGTCCCACTTTTTGAAGTCGGCATAGACGTCCTCGCCGACGTTGTCCAGACGGATGTACAGCTGGATGCGGCCGTGCGCATCGGCCAGATCGCAGAAGGAGGCCTTGCCCTTTACGCGCTTGGACATGATGCGTCCCGCGACGGAGACGACCTGATCCTCATAGGCCTCGAAGTTGTCGCGGATCTCGTCGGAATAGTTGCGGCGGTCATAGCGAACCTGCTCGAACGGGTCGCAGCCGCGCGCCTGAAGCTCCGCCAGCTTGTCACGGCGAATCTGAAGAATCTCGGACAGCTCCTCGCGGGGCGCGTTCTCGTTTGGATGACTCATAAATCTATAAAAATCCTTCCGTTACCGGTTATTTTGTAAAAGTCTCTTTCCCGCATGATGCGGCGGAATGCCTTTCTTACTTTTCGATCTCCAGGATCTTGAACTGGATCTTTCCGATCGGCGCCTCGACAACCGCGATGTCGCCGACATGCTTGCCCATCAGCGCACGGCCGAAGGGAGACTCATCGGAGACGAGACCCTTCGCGGGATTCGCTTCCTGCGAACCAACCAGCGTATAGGTCTCCTCCTCGTTTTCCTCGATGTCCAGCACGCGCACGCGGGAGGCATGTCCGACCGCGTCGGTGGAGTCGGCTTCCTCGCTGATGAGGATGTAGTTTGCCAGAATATCTTCAATTTCCGCGATGCGGGAATACAGCTTACCCTGTTCGTTTTTCGCTTCATCGTACTCGGAGTTCTCGGACAGGTCTCCGAAGGAGCGGGCCTCTTTGATCTGTTCGGCGACCTCCTTCTCGCGGACGGTTTTCAGATACTCCAATTCCTTCTGCATCTGCTCGAGGCGGGTGGGGGTCAGTTTGAACTGTTTCTTCATGATGCGCATCTCCTGGTAAGATTAGGTTAATAGGTATATTATATGCACGAACCGGGAATATGTCAAGCCGAAAAACAACGAAAATCCCCCGTTTGCCCCTCGTTGTGTACTTGACAACTCGCCCGGAATATGGCAAAATAGGTAAAAGGGATCAAACTCGGAAGCCATCGGCGCAAGAGCGAGAGAAACCAGAGGGGTGTGAGCGTGGACAAAATCGATCTTGAGATTCTGAACCTCCTGAAGGAGAACGCACGGGCCCGGGCCTCGGCCATCAGCAAAAAGGTCAACCTTTCCGTTTCGGCCGTCACGGAGCGCATCCGCAAGCTGGAGGAAAACGGCACCATCCGCAGCTTCACCGTCATCGTCGATCAGAAGCAGATGGGGCTGGATCTCACCGCGCTCATGGAGGTCAGCCTCGAGCATCCGAAATACTTCGATGCCTTCTGCGAGATGATTCGCCAGAATCCCTACATCGTCGACTGCTACTACCTCACCGGCGAGTTCGACTTCATGCTGAAAATCTATACGGATTCCTCCGACTCCCTCGAGCGCATCCACCGCGATATCAAGAGCATGAAGGGCGTGCAGTCCACCAAGACGCATTTCGTCCTGAAATCCATCAAAAACGACGTGGCCGTCATCCCGGACACCATCTGAAAATTCCGCCCGGTCAACCGCCAAAAAAGCCTCCCGCACCAAAATATTTTTTGTTGTGCGTTCTGAATACGAAAATAATTATAAAGCGTATCGGAAGTTCTTGCATTTTTTTCCGATACGCTTTATACTGTTTTTGCGCGGGAGCGGCGGGGGTTTTACTCCCCCTTTTTCCCCGGAATGGGGAAAGAGAACCCGGATGGGGACGGCTCCCCGTCCCGGCAGGACTTAAGGGGGCTTTTTGCCGCAGAGCGGCTGTGCGCGTCCTGTTTATCTTCGCATCCTGCGCGACTCTGAATACAACCTTCAAAGGGGGCTTTTACCATGCAGAATATCGGCTATTACAACGGACGCGAGGGACTCATCGAGGAGATGATGATCCCGATGAACGATCGCGCCTGCTACTTCGGCGACGGCGTCTACGATGCGACCTGCTGCAAGAACAACTGCATCTATCTGCTGGAAGATCATCTCGACCGCTTCTTCAACAGTGCTGGGCTCCTGCGCATCGAGCTGCCCTATACGAAGTCCGAGCTCGGAGACATCCTGAACGGCCTTGTGCGCAAGGTGGACGCCGACGAGAAATTCGTCTACTGGCAGGCCTCCCGAGGCACTGCGCCGCGCAACCATCTCTTCCCCGCCGTCAAGTCGAACCTCTATATCACCGTCACTCCCGCTCCCCTGCCCGATCTTTCCCGTCCGATCAAGCTCATCACCGTGGAGGACACCCGTTTCCTCCACTGCAATATCAAGACGCTGAACCTGATTCCCTCCGTCATGGCCGCTCAGAAGGCCGATGAGGCGGGCTGCCAGGAGGCCGTTCTGCATCGCGGCGACCGCGTGACCGAATGTGCCCACTCCAACGTCTCCATCATCAAAAACGGCATGTTCATCACCGCGCCGACCGACCATCTCATTCTGCCCGGCATCGCCCGCATGCATCTGATCCGCGCCTGCAAGGCTCTGTGCATCCCGGTGGACGAAACGCCCTTCACGCTGGAGGATCTGCGCTCCGCCGATGAGATCATCGTCTCCAGCTCCTCGAAGTTCGCGCTCAGCTGCTGCGAGCTCGACGGACGTCCTGCAGGCGGCGGCGCTCCGGATCTTCTCCGCGCCATCCAGAACGAAGTCATGCGTGAATTCCACGCTTATGTAGGAGCATAATCATGACACAGAATGAACTGACCCGTCTCAACGTCGGCCAGAGCCTCGACGATCTGATGAACCTCGACCCCAGGGGCTATGGCGTATGCAAGATTCTCTACCCCGCCGCGCGCCGCTATGCGGGCGGTCCCGTCTGCATGAGAGCCGCCGAGCTGCTCGATGCCTCCGTGCGTCCGCACTCCCTTGTCTACATCTTCACGGGCTTCGTCCTGCTGCCGCATAAGAAGCCGGAGACCGACGGCATCTGCGGAGCGCTTCAGCTCGCACGCGCCATGGTGGAAGCCTATGACGCGCTGCCCGTGCTGATCGTCCCCGAGGACTCCGTGCGCGCCGCCGTCAACATGGCGCCCGTCGTCGGACTGCACTCCTACCTTTCCATCGAGGAGGCGCGCGATCTGCCCTTCTCCGTGGCGATCGTCACCTTCACCAAGGATGCCTCCGCGGCTCCCGCTCAGGCCGCCGCTCTGCTGGCGTCCGAGCTTCCCTCCATGGCAATCTCCACCGAGGCCCCCGGCGCCAACGCAGTCGGAGCCTATCACAACGCCGCCGGCGTGGGCATCACCGAGCTTGAGGCGAAGTCCGACATTCTCTGGAACCTTCTGCGCAAGCGCGGCGTTCCGACGCTCGCCATCGGCGACCTCGGAAACGAGATCGGCATGGGCGCCATCGCCGACCACATCCGCCGCTACATCCCGCGTGCGGCGGAAAATTCCTGCGTATGCGGCTGCGGAGGCGGCCTTCTCGCCGCGAGCACGGCGGATGCCATCGTCACCGCGACCGTCTCCGACTGGGGCGCCTACGCCGTCTGCGCCGCTCTGGCGTATCTCCACGACAACCTCAACATTTCCCCCGAGCCCGAAATGGTACGTGCCGCCATCACGACGGCCTCCCGCTCCGGCATGGTCGACATGACGGGACGGCTGACCCCCGGTGTCGACGGCTTCGACGTCGACTTCAACGTCCTGGTCGCCGCGATCATGCATCGCGTAGCGGAGTACCCCTCGAAGCTCGCCGCCGGCTGCACCCGCTGGTTCGACGAGACAGATGCGCTCGGATATTTCAAAAAGGACTGAGTATTTCCAATGTCTGGCCTGACTGACATACGCTTCCTGCCCTGCGGGGACTCCTGTCTGACCGTGGAGTTCGGAAACGCCATCGATGCCGAGATCAACGCGCGAGTCTGCACACTCGCGCGTCTTCTCGATGAGGCGCGGATTCCCGGCATACGGGAATCCGTCCCCACGTTTCGCTCCCTCCTCATCTCCTACGACCCGCTCGTACTGCCCTATCGGAGGCTTGTACGCGCGCTTCGTCCCCTGCTCGAGCGCTGCAGCGCCTCCGGACGCACGGCGCATCGCGTCATCGAGCTGCCCGTCTGCTACGGCGGCGCCTATGGCGAGGATCTGCCCGACGTTGCGGCACATGCGGGGCTTTCCTGCGACGAGGTCATCCGCCTGCACAGCGGGACGGAGTATCTGATCTACATGCTGGGCTTTCTGCCGGGCTTCGCCTACCTGGGCGGTCTTGACCCGAAAATCGCCACGCCGCGTCTGACCTCCCCGCGTACGCGCATTCCCGCGGGCTCCGTCGGCATCGGCGGCTCGCAGACGGGCGTGTACCCCCTGGACTCCCCCGGCGGCTGGAGGCTGATCGGCTCCACCCCCGTGCGGCCCTATGACCCGGGGCGCGCGGATCCCATTCTGTACCGCGCGGGCGACTATATCCGCTTCGTGCCGATTGACGAGGCACAGTATCGGACCATTCAGGCACAGGTAGACGCCGGAGCCTATGCTCCCGTCATCTCGGAAGGAGGGCGCGCATGAGAATCATTCATCCGGGGCCTCTTTCGACGGTGCAGGATCTGGGACGCACGGGCTACCAGAGTCTGGGCTTCTCCGTCTCCGGTGCGATGGACAGCCGCGCGCTGCGCATCGGAAATCTCCTTCTGGGGAATCCCCAGGACGCCGCCGCTATTGAGATGACGATGTCCGGCATGACCGTGGAGTTCACCTCTCCCGCCGTCATCGCGCTGACGGGCGCGGATATGCAGGCGCGCAGGAACGGCGCTCCCATGCCGCGCTGGACGGCGGTCTACATGCATGCGGGCGATGTCCTCACCTGCGGCGCCGCCGCGGCGGGGCTGCGCGCCTATCTGTGCGTGGCGGGCGGCATCGACGTCCCCGTCGTCATGGGCAGCCGTTCGACGAATCTCAAATGCGGCATCGGAGGCTTCTGCGGACGCAAGCTGGCTGCCGGCGACTGGATTCCCTACTTTGCCGCGCGTTCGAATACCGCCGGACGCGCCTATACGCCCGACGAGTACCCCGCAGCTCTTACGCTGCGCGTCATCCCGGGGCCTCAGGACGACATGTTCACGGCAGAGGGTCTGCGCACCTTCTTCTCGGGCGAGTACACCGTCACGCCGTCCTCCGACCGCATGGGCATCCGTCTGGACGGAGCGGCCATCGAATCGAAGAATGGCTCCGACATCATTTCCGACGGCATCGCGCCCGGCTCCGTGCAGATTCCCTCCTCCGGCAAGCCGATCATCCTCATGGCCGACCGTCAGACGACCGGAGGCTACGCGAAGATCGCGACGGTCTTTTCGCCCGATCTCTCCCGGCTCGCCCAGGCCCGTCCCGGTACGAAAATCCGCTTTGCAAGCCTCTCCCCCGCCTCGGCGCAGAGGCTTCTGGCGCGTGCCGAACGGGAGTACCGGCACTTCCGCGCTTTATAAGCTGACGCATTGGGGCGAACACGCTCTTTTTTCAAGAAGAAAGGTTATGGGTTCACGCATGAATTATGAAACCGCGACTCCGGCTGCCATGCGGCAGCTTTTCCGTGAGGGCAAGCTCTGCTGCCCCACCTCCGGCATGTGCGCAGGATTTGCGCAGGCGAATCTCGTCGTCCTGCCCCGCGAGGATGCCTTCGACTTCCTGCTGTACACCCAGCGCAATCCCCGTCCCTGCCCCGTGCTTGAGGTGACCGACCCCGGAGCGCGGACGCTTTCCCTCATCGCGCCCGGTGCGGACATCGCGCGCGACATCCCGAAGTACCGCGTCTGGGAGCACGGCGAGCTTCGCGGCGAGTACACCGACGTAGCCGGGTTCTGGCGCGACGATCTGGTGAGCTTCCTCATCGGCTGCAGCTTCTCCTTCGAGTCCGCACTGCTGGAGGCCGGCGTGCCCGTGCGTCACATTGAGGAGAACCGCAATGTTCCGATGTACAACACGAACATTCCCTGTCTGCCCGCAGGCCGCTTCCACGGCAGCATGGTCGTATCCATGCGTCCGCTGCCGCCCTCCCAGGTCGTACGTGCCGTGACCGTCACGGCCTCCATGCCGCGCGTCCACGGCGCTCCGATTCACATCGGCGATCCGTCCGTCATCGGCATTCAGGACATCAACCGTCCCGACTACGGCGATGCCGTGACCATCAACCCCGGCGAGGTTCCGGTTTTCTGGCCCTGCGGCGTCACGCCTCAGAACGCCATCATGGCCTCGAAGCCCGCGTTCGTCATCACGCATGCTCCGGGACATATGCTCATCACGGACGTCAAAAACGTCGAATTGAAGGACTGATTTCATGAAAACGATTGACTTGAACTGCGACCTGGGCGAAAGCTTCGGCGCATACACCATCGGCCTCGATTCCGAGGTCATTCCGCATATCTCCTCGGCGAACGTGGCCTGCGGCTACCACGCGGGCGATCCCGTTGTCATGCGCCGCACCGTTGCACTCGCCGCCAAGGCGGGGGTCGCCATCGGCGCGCATCCGGGCTTTCCCGATCTCATGGGCTTCGGCCGCCGCAATCTCGCAGCCTCCCCCGATGAGGTCTACGGCTACATGCTCTATCAGCTGGGCGCCCTCTCCGCCTTTGCGCGTGCCGCAGGCGTACCGCTTCAGCATGTCAAGCCGCACGGTGCTCTGTACAACATGGCGGGCAAGGATCAAAATCTCGCCGCCGCCATCGCGCAGGCCATCCACGACTTCGATCCCTCCCTCATCCTGCTGGGTCTCTCCGGCAGCGCCATGCTCACGGAGGGCGAGCGTCTGGGGCTCAAAGTCGCGCGTGAGGTCTTTGCCGACCGTGCCTACAACGAGGATGGCTCCCTGGTCGCCCGCAAGCTGCCCGGCGCCGTCATCACCGACGAGGACACCGCCATCGCACGCGTCCTGCGCATGATCGAGCACGGCGAGGTCGAAACGATCACCGGACGCGTCATCCCCATCACGGCGGACTCCGTCTGCGTCCACGGCGACAACGCCCATGCGCTGGCCTTCGTCACCCGCATCCGCGCAGCTCTTGAAGAGCACGGCATCGCCGTCCGCGCGATGGGAGAGGCGCTGTAAGCGCATTTTCGGTACAGATATCTTTTTTCAGGGTTCGGGGGGTTCCCCGCACCCCCTTTTTTCGTTCCCGAACCCCCTTCTTCGCGCGCCGGGCTCCCCCTTTTCCTTTCGGGAGTGCCCGGCTCCGGGTGCCGTGATGGCTCAAACCTTTTTGGGGTCGGGGGGTGCCCCGAACCCCCTTCTTCGTTCCCCGAACTTCCTTTTTCGCGCGCCGGGCTCCCCCTTTTCCTTTCGGGAGTGCCCGGCTCCGGGTGCCGTGATGGCTCAAACCTTTTTGGGGTCGGGGGGTGCCCCGAACCCCCTTCTTCGTTCCCCGAACTTCCTTTTTCGCGCGCCGGGCTCCCCCTTTTCCTTTCGGGAGTGCCCGGCTCCGGGTGCCGTGATGGCTCAAGCCTTTTTGGGGTCGGGGGGTGCCCCGAACCCCCTTCTTCGTTCCCCGAACCCCCTTTTCCCCGGAGCTATCTTTTTATCGTTTTTCGATAAATTTGTATTGACAAACGCTCGTATTCGTGGTATGCTCAAAGCTGAACCTGAAAGGAGGCCTGCTCTATGGATAAACAGGAAAATACCTCGACTGAAACCCGGCGCTTTTCGTGTGACCGTGCGGAGTTTATCCTTCTGCCCTGTGCCGTGTGCATGGGATATCTCTTCATTCGCCTCATCTTCTTCGTCGGAATGGGGCTTTCCGTCGTTCTTTTCTTCGCGGGTGTGTATGCCACGGTCTTTCTCTATATGCGTGCCGCGCATATCCGGCCGTCTTTGCGCGGGAGCTCCCTGGGGTGGACGGTGCTGACGCTCCTGCTCATCCTCTCCTTCGTCCTCCTCGACGGAGGAATTTCCCGGCAGTTTCCCGTCCTGTTTGCGACCTTCTGTGTCTGTGCCATCCAGATCTATACGATGATGGGCTGCCGCCATCCCGCGTCCGCCGGGGAGGATGCCCCCCGGGACTGGGGCAGCGCCGTCTTCGTCATGCCCTTCGTCAACCTCGGCGCATTCTGGCAGACGCTGGGCGAAAGTCTCCGGCGCAACCGCGGACGCACGGCGATTGGCGTAGCGATTGGCTTTGTCTGCGGACTGCCTCTGCTGATTTTCCTCGGCTTTCTGCTGATGCGCGCCGACGGAGCGTTTGAGGCTCTGGCCGACCGGCTGGGCGGAGAGGGGCTGGAGTCCTTCTTCACCCTGCTGCGCCGCGTGCTCGCGGGTCTCCCCTTCGCCATGATGGCCTTCGGCATTCTGTACGGAGCGCGTTCCGGCCGCCGGATCTATCAAGGCCGCGCAGCTGCACGCTTCATTCCCGTGAGTGCCGCCTGCGGGCTGCTCATCCCCGTGGTGCTTCTCTACACGGCCTATCTGGTCACGCAGCTGGCGTATTTCTTCTCCGCTTTTTCCGGGCTTCTGCCCGAGGGCTATACCTACTCAGACTACGCACGACGCGGCTTTTTCGAGCTCTGCGCCGTCTGCGCCGTCAACCTGACGCTCATCGTCCTGATCGTACGCTTCGTACGCGGCAGCTCTTCCGGGAGCATGACGCGCTCCATGCGCTTTTTCATCGTCTTCCTCGCGCTCTTCTCGCTTCTTCTTTCTGGAACGGCTGCCGCGAAGATGATCCTCTACGTCCGCGTCTACGGGCTGACTCCCGCGCGTCTGCGCACGATGTGGTTCATGCTGGCGCTGGCGCTGACGCTCGTCTTCGCGCTGATCCGGACGTTTCGTCCCCGCTTCCCGCTCGCGCGCGTTCTGGCCGTCACGCTTTCGGCCATGCTCCTCGCATATGCCTACACGGATGCGGATGTGCTGTCCGTGCGCTACAACCTCGCCGCGATAGAGCGCGGCGCGCTGGAAGCGGATATCACGGAAGCAAGCCCCGATGAGTGCACCTTCGCACGCTTCGATGCCTGGACGCTCGAAGGCATGTCGGACGGCATCGTACCCCTCCTCCGCGCGCATCCCTCGGAGTTCACCGAGTACATCCTGAGCCACCGCGAGAACGGAGATGCCCTGTCATGGACCCTCGCGGGCACGCGCTAGGGAAAAATCCATCCCCCCCCGGAGAGCATACAGCCGGACAGAAGAAAATCAGCACCGCGTCATTTCCGGCGCGGTGCTGATTTTTTAGTTTGATTCAATTACGCGGGCATCGGGGACCTCGCCCTGGCGCGTGAGCTTCTTGTGGATCTCCTGCATGCGCGTGTCGAGCTCGTTTGCGGTTTCGGCGCACTGGCGCAGCTCCTCGCGCAGCTCCTCCGGAACCTCGTCCTCCTTCTTATAGCGCATCTCATGGTCAAGGCTCGCCCAGAAGTCCATGGCGATCGTGCGGATCTGAACCTCCACCGGCACAAGCTCCCGCTTTTCCGCAAGGAAGATCGGTATGCTGACAACCAGATGCAGGCTGCGGTAGCCGTTTTCCTTGGGATGCGCGATGTAGTTGCGCGTGCGGATGGGCGTGATGTCGTCCTGTGTTAAGAGAAGCTCCGCCAAATGATAGATATCATCGATATAGTAGCAGATGACGCGGATGCCCGCGATATCCATGATGTTGTCCCGCATGGAGGCCAGTGTCACCGGCAGTCCGTGACGCTCCATCTTGTCAATGATGCTGCGCGCGCTCTTCAGACGCGTCTCCATGTGATGGATGGGATTGTGATCATAGCGCACCTGGAACTCCTCGTCCAGAATCTCCAGCTTCGTGCGCACCTCGCGGATGCCCGCGTTGTACAGCTGCCTCATGTAGATGAATTCGCGCAGATTCTGCAGAATCTCCGAGCCTTCATACTGTGTGAAAATCTTATCGTTGGGCGACAGGCCGATCAGTTCGTTGTAATCCAATGGCTCCCTATGCTCCTTTAAATTTTGGGGGATTTCGCCCCGTTATGCTTCAAGCGAGGAAATGGTCTTCACGGTTCTGCAAAGCTCCCTCGCGTAGTCCTCCGGCGGTACGACCGGCGTATGCGAAAGCCATCGCCGTACGGAGACGACGATCGCATCCGCGAAAAAATCCAGAGCGAACTCGCTGCCTCCGCCCTGTGCGTCCGTCAGCTGCAGCGCAATCAGCGGCTTCATCATGGACGCGAAGTAGTCCTGAAAGGCATTCTGCCCCGTGATGCTCAGCGCATGGACATAGAAGCTGCGGTTTTCGGCCAGATACACGCAGACCGCGCGCATCAGAGCCCTCGGCTCATTCAGTCCCTGCTCCGAGGCAATTTCCGCGAATTCCGTGTAGAAAATCCAGTTTACCAGGTCGTATTTGTCGATGAAATGATAATAGAAGCTCTTGCGGTTCATCCCGCAGCACTCGCAGATATCCCCCACGCTGATTTTCTGGAAGGGCTGCTCCGACATCAGCTTTTTCATCGATGCGGCCAATGCTTTTTTGGTAAGGCTTGAATCCGCCACTAAAAAAACACATCTCCCTTCCTTTACGTCTTCAAAAAAACCCTTCCCCGCATTCTCTCCCGGGCGCGGCCGTCTTTTTTTCTGGGGGAGCTTTCCCCTTTTTTCGTGCTGCCTTGCAGTATACCGCTTTTTCCCCCGGGGGGCAGGGGGTTTTCTGATCCGTTTTCCCCTTCGTTTTGCCGTTCGGGGCAAAAACAGATTCCCGACACGCCGGAATATCCTGCTTTGAAACGAAGGGGGCGCGACGCCGGGGGTACGTTATTCCGCAGACTTCTGGATGGTGAGTGCCG
>CAVGLF010000027.1:12036-17279 GCA_963630045.1 Butyricicoccaceae bacterium
CAGCACGGCCTCCGTACACAGCTCCATCGGATGACCCGCGATATCCGCGAGGAAGAAATCGAGGATGCGGTGCGGATTCTTCTCCCCGAGCGCGAGCGGCTCCGGAGCGGAGCTTCCCTCCAGCGCGACGGTGCACTGCGGCCGCAGATTGCCGCCGCATTCGATGACGCCGCGCTCTCCCCAGATGGTGAAGCGCCAGTAATTCGGCAGGGAAAAGCCGCAGGAGGAGGGTGCAGCGTAGGACACGTCCCCCATCACGCCGCAGCCGTTATCCATCTCGCACATGAACTGCGCGGAATCCGGGAAGTCCGGCGCCAGATGCGCGTAGGCATTCCACTGACGCGCCGCCAGCACGCGGCGAAACTCCAATCCCGTCAGATACGGAATCAGATCCACTCCGTGGATGCCGATGTCGTTGATGGTGCCTCCGTGCTTGCCTGCCTCGAAGTACCATCCCGGACGCACGCCCCAGTTCAGCGGATGCTGCGCCGTGAAGTCGATCTGATGAATCTCTCCCAGACGCCCCTCGCGGATGAAGCGGCGCACGGGCTCCACCCAGTCGCTGAGGCGAAGGTCGAGCATACAGCCGACGCACAGCCCCTTCTCATGCGACAGCCGCTCGATTTCACGCAGCTCCTCCAGATCCGTGCACAGGGGCTTATCCGCAATGACATGCTTCCCCGCCTTAAGCGCCGCGATGGCGCGCTGTCCGCGGATGCCGTAGTAGTCGCCGATGGCCACGGCATCGATCGCGGGATCGGCCAGGAGCGCATCGTAGTCCGTATGCGTAAACTGCACGCCCAGCCTTTCTCCCGCGGATTTTCGCGCGTCATCGTTTTCCTCATACGCAGCCGTGATCCTGACGTCGGGGTTTTCCTTCGCCTGAGCGTACAATCCGTCGATGTGACCATGTCGGAAACCGACAAATGCCAGATTCAGCATAGCTTTTTTCTCTCTCCTTACCTTCCGATCGGCTCGGAATATCCCATTTTTGCGCACTTGCATTCGCGCGGTATTCGTACTATACTGGAAAGGAAAATCATGATATCTGCTGCAAGGAGTCTTTTCGTATGCGACTTTTTTATGCCCTGATCCTCCCCGAGCCTGTGACGGATGCGCTTGCCCGTGTCATGAGCGATCTGCGCAGGTCCGGCGTGCGCGGCGGCTTCACGCGGGAGGAAAACCTCCATATGACGCTGCACTTTCTCGGGGAGCAGCCGGAGGAGCGGCTGGACGTGCTTTCGGATATTCTCCTGGGGGTCAATCCGTCCGCGTTTTCCCTCACCCTTTCGGGTCTCGGAGTCTTCGAGCGCTCCGGCATACTCTGGGCGGGGCTGCGCCCTTCGCCTGCGCTGGAGCGGCTGCACCGGCAGCTGGGCTCTTCCCTGAAAAAGCAGGGCTTTCCCGTCGACAGCCGCCGCTTTGTCCCCCATCTGACGCTCGTGCGCGAGTTTCGGGCGCCGGACGGCTTTGTCCTCCCCGAGCTGCCCGGGGTCACGGGCACGCCGGAGCTTCTGGCTCTGATGGAGTCCTCCCGCGTATCGGGGCGGCTGGAGTATACGCCTCTGGCCTGCCGAAGGCTTGAATCAATGTAAAAGCGCCAGCTCGACGATTTTGCGGCAGAGCTCCTCATAGGAGATGCCTGCGGCGGCGGCCTCCTGCGGCAGCAGGCTGACCGGAGTCATGCCGGGCAGCGTATTCGCCTCCAGACAGACAAACTCGCCCGAGCGCTCCTCCAGAATGAAGTCCACACGCGCGTAGTCGCGCAGCTCCAGCGTGCGTACGACATCCTCCGCCGTGCGCTGTACGCGGGCGGTTTCCCCGGGGCTTAAGGCCGCGGGGCAGATTTCCCGCGTCAGCCCGGACTGGTACTTGCGCTTGTAGTCGTAAAAGCCCTCCAGCGGGATGATTTCAATGGGCGGCAGTGCATGACCGTCCAGCACGCCTACGGAAAACTCCCGTCCGCGGATCAGCTCCTCGACCAGCACCTCCTGCCCGTAGGCTCCGGCTGCCTTCAGGGCGCGGCTCAGCTCCTCACGCGTCTCCGCGCGCGACACGCCGACGCTGGAGCCGCAGCCGGAGGGCTTCACGAAGCAGGGGTAGGAAATCTCCCCCGATTCAAGGGACAGGCTTCGCGGCGTACGGATGCCCGCCGAGTCCAGGAGCTTCTTCGTTAAGGACTTGTTCATCGCAAGGACGCAGCCCTCGTACCCCGAGCCCGTATAGCGGATGCCGAAGGTGTCGAGCGTCGCCTGAAGCTGACCGTTTTCCCCCATGCCTCCGTGCAGCGCAAGGAACACGACATCCGCCCTTGCGGCAAGCTCCGTGACGCCCCGTCCGATCAGCGCGTTCCCCGGGCGCTTCCTTCTGAGTGCCTCGAGATCGGGCTCCGTCTCGGGAATCGTATAGCTGTACTCCCGCGTTCCCGGCGCGTGGAACTCCGCCTTCGGGTCTGTGTCCTCGAATACGTCCGCTAAGGCGACATTCCAGCCGTTCTTCATCAGCGCGTTCGCGATGAGGCAGCCGGACGCCAGCGAAACATCGCGCTCCGGGCTGTAGCCTCCGGCCAGTACGAGTATATTCATGCCTTGTCTCTCTTTCCTTGATTCGTTATTCGCAGAGCACGCGGTATCCCGTTGCCTCATCCACCACATTCCGCAGCGGCTCGCCCGCACGGTAGTGCCCGAGGTTCTCCTCCGCGAGGTCGAGGATGCGTTCATAGGTGCGGTGCAGATGGTAAAAGCCCGAGATATGGGGCGTGATGACGGCGTTCGGCGCGCTCCAGAGGCGATGCTCCGGCGGCAGAGGCTCCGGATCCGTCACATCCAGTCCCGCGCCTCCGAGTCTTCCGGAGTACAGCGCATCCGCAAGCGCCTCGCTGTCGACACAGGAGCCGCGTCCGATGTTCAGAAGGATCGCACCATGCTTCATAAGCCCGAGCCGCTGTGCATTCATGAGTCCCGCCGTCTCGGGCGTACCGGGCAGACAGAGCGCCACGATATCCGCTCTCGGCAGCAGCTCCTCCAGCGCGTCCATATGATGCAGCTCGTCCAGGTATTCATCCCGCTTCACCGAGGTGCGGCGTATGCCGATGGTATATGCGCCCAGCGCGTGCAGCTTCCGGGCGAAGTCCCCGCCGATGTTGCCCGCGCCTACAACCAGCGCAGTCGAGCCCTCGATGGAGCTCACCGGCCCCTCGTCATGCCATAGGTGACGAGACTGATTGTCGCGGTAGAGGTGCAGCTTCTTCATGATCTCCAGAAGCATCCCCAGCATATGCTCGGAGATAGCGAGTCCGTAGGCACCCGTTGCATTCGTCAGCACGGCGCCTGCGGGCATTTTCCCCAGGTAGGCATCCGCTCCGGCGGAGTTCAGCTGGAGCCAGCGCAGACTGCGGCAGTGTGCAAGAAGGGGCACGGGGATGTTTCCAAGCCCGATTTCGACGTCCTCCACGTCCCGGGGAAGAAGCTCTCGTGACGGGATGAAGCAAAACTCAGCGTCCTCCCAACGGCGTCTCAGCCGGGTACGCTCGTCTTCGCTGCAGGGCAGCGTGACCAGAATCTTCATACGCATTCTCCTCCGTTTCCGTTTTCCGTGAGCAGGCTGAGCGTCTGTGCCGCAGCCTCCCGCACGGCATCGGCGGGAGAGAGGCCCTGCGTCCCGACAACGCTGATCTCGCAGCGGTTCAGAGGCAGCAGGATCTTTTTCGCGCGGCAGGAGGAGACGGCCTCGGCCATCCGGGGCGTGACCTCGCCCAGAAGGGCATTGGCGGCGAGAATGCCGATGGGTCCCAGGATTACATCCGCCCTCGGTGCGCAGACGACCACGGGATTTTCCCCCGTTGCACCCGCATCCGCACCCGCACGGAGCATCGCCGCCGTCGCGATGGAATTCGTCCCGATCGCGGTAATCCTCTGCTCCGGCCTCTCCTTTTTCAGCGCTTCGACCAGGAGCTTTCCCAGCCGTCCGCCCTGTCCGTCTATGATCAGAATCTCCATTTTTCCCTGTGCCCTCCCTCAGGGGACTGATTGTCATCCGACACGCAAGCTCCGTGTACAGTTCCTATTATACCATACAGACCCCCGCGTGTGCAAGGCTTTGCCCCGTGTATGTTGTGAAGCCCCCGCACAAAACTGCAAAAAAGGAACCTCCGGGTATTTTCCCGGAGGCTCCTTTTTTATCCCCTTGCTTTGGGATGTGTTTCATCTTCCTTATTTGCCGTTCGCGGAGCGCCAGGCATCAAGCTGGGACTGGAAGTCTGCCAGAATCTTGTCGATGCCGTTGGCACGCAGCTTCTCGCGGAACTCCTCAACCTTCGCTTCGGTCTCTTCTTCGGTCAGCATGCCGGAATAGAGTACGGTTTTGTTCAGATACTCCGAGCAGACGGACGCGCAGGCTGCCTTCTCACTCTCGATATTGGTGGTGACGGCGGTGAAGCCGAGGTTCGGGGAATGCACGGCGTTGCCGTTGAGCTCCTTCAGAGCTTTGCCGAACTCAGGAGACACGTCGGTCGGCAGGACGCAGTTCGTAATGTCGCCGATCTGGACGCCGTACCAGTACTTGATGCCGGAGTCCTTGCCGATGGAAGTATCCGCCTGACCGTTGTCGGTCAGCGTCCAGTGCGTGCCCTCCTTGCCGAAGCGCAGGCAGGTGCCCAGATACTTATCGTTGTTCAGAACCTCGATGAACTTGCAGGCCGCTTCGGGATACTCGGTATCCGCATAGACGCAGTTGCCGACAGCGGCGACGTAGCCGGTGTACATAACGGATACAGACTGCATCTCCAGCGTGCACTCGTAATCGGTCAGGTTATCCGGAGCAAACAGATAGCCCTGGGAGTACCACACGAACTGTTCGCCGGACTTCTTGTTGACTCCATCCTTGTCGTAGTTTTCCGAGTCGTACGGATAGATGCGGTCGGTGACAAGCTGATTCAGTCTCTTGACATGCGCGACGAACTCGGGCACGTCATACATGTTGAACATTTCGGTTCCCGCGGCCTTGCCTTCGATAAACTCCAGGCCATCGTACACGGTGGCGATGGGCGTATCGGAATACTGTTCAATGACGATACTGCGGGTGAAGGAATCGAACATTGCGGAGGTCGGGATGTCATGACGCTCCGGATGCGCCTCATCGGACCAGGCGCGAAGCTTGTACAGAAGCTCGTCGAGATCGTATATCTGCGTCCAGTGGGACATCTCAATACCGGATTCTTCCAGCCATCTCTTGTCATACAGGAC
>CAVGLF010000028.1:0-17213 GCA_963630045.1 Butyricicoccaceae bacterium
ACGAAGTTTTCCTATAGCAGGAAAACTTCGTAAGGATACAGTACGCAAGCCCCGGCGAAGAGAAAATCCAAAGCAAGGGGGTTCGGGGGGTTTTCCCCCGACCAAAACGCAGCAAAAAAGCTGAAAATCCCCCCTTGACAGGGGGAATTTTCAGCTTATGGTACTGCCGTGCAAAAGGGAAACGGGAAGGACTTTATTCCTTGGGCTCTGTGTCCTGATGCTCTGCCTTTCTGCGAGGACGCCTGTGGCTCTTCGATGCAATCTTGCAGATGATGATGATCACGACCGCAAGGATTGCCAGTCCCGCCCAGATCGGCGCGCCGCCGATGAGGAACACCAGGAAGTCCTCGCCGAACTCGCCAAGATCCGACATCGTGGTCTCCAGCCTCTGGCTGATGCGCTCGCCCAGCGTTTCCGGTACGGTCTGCACGGGCTCGGCCTTATAGACCTCCTGCAGATTGACCGTCACGGTGCTGTAGCTGATCCGGTTATCGAGCTTTGTCAGGCTCGATGTGTAGCTTTCGATTTCGTAGATGGTATCGGACAGCGCGCTCTCCAGCTCGATGATGTCCGCCATCTCCGTCGCCTGCTCCAGAAGCGCCAGCAGCCGCTCCTTCTTCGTATAGAGCGTCTCAAGCCTCGTCTCCATGTCGACGTAGGAGTACGTCACGTCTTCCTGCCATACGTTGGAGCTGCGGATGACGCCGAAGCCCTCTCCCGCTTCCATGAAGCTGTCGAGGCGATCTGCAGGAACGCGGATCGTAATATTCATGCTGCGTCCGCTGTACTCGGAGCTGCCGTACGTATAGGAGCTTTCGATGTAGCCGCCCGCCGCCTCGATCGCCGCGTAGACGGCCTGCACGCTGTCATCATAGTGCTCCGTCTGGATGGTCATGTTCGCATTGCGGATGAGCTTCCGGCTGTCGGCAGGCTCATAGAGGCTGCCGCTCCCCGTGTCCGCCGAGCCCGTGGAACTGATGGAGTAGCCCTCGTCCCTCGCATACTCGTACTCGCTCTTAGACACGCTTTCCGTATAGGCTGCGGCGGTCTCCGTCATGTCATAATAGTCGCTGGCGCCTTTCGTCGACGCACTGCAGGCCGTGAAGGCCGTGGCGCAGAAGATGATCGCGAGCATGATCGCGATGCTCCGGATGATGCCGTTTTTCATGATTTGCCCGTCCTCCCTTTTTTGGGTATGCCCTCTTTTTAAAAACCTCTTTTTTCGGGGGTTTTTCTGTTCTGTAAGACGCATGCCCGGGCGGGATTGTTCCCCCGTTTTGCGATAAAATTCCGCGGCTTCCCCTTTTTCCTGCAAAGGGAAAGCCGCAGTGTTTATATGCTTGCTTCCTTCACGATCGGCGACATGCTCGGATTGCCCACGACCTTGGAGCGCGGCGGGACGGAGTGCGTCAGCCAGACATTGCCTCCGATGACGGAGCCGTACCCTATGCGCGTATCGCCGCCCAGAATCGTGGCGCCGGAGTAGATGACCACATCGTCCTCGATGTCCGGGTGACGCTTCACGCCCTTGACGGGATTGCCGTTTTCATCCAGCGCAAAGGAGCGCGCGCCCAGCGTCACGCCCTGATAGAGCTTCACGCGGTCGCCGATGGTCGTTGTCTCGCCGATGACCACGCCCGTGCCGTGATCGATGAAGAAGCTCCGTCCGATCGTGGCGCCGGGGTGAATGTCGATGCCCGTGCGCTGATGCGCATACTCGCTCATGACGCGCGGAATGATCGGAATCCCCTCTGTGTAGAGCACATGCGCCAGACGATGGATCGTGATCGCCTCGATGAAGGGGTAGGACAGCAGGATCTCCTCGCGGTTGCGCACGGCGGGGTCTCCCTCGTACGCCGCCTGAATGTCCAGATCCAGCATGGCGCGGATTCCGGGCAGCGCCGCCAGCATGACCTGCGTCACGGCCTCCGCGCGCTCCGCGCATTCACGGCAGGCATCCGTGTCCTTCTCCGTGCGGCGGCAGGCATTGTACATCGTGCGCTCCACCAGCGCCGAAAGCAGCGCCGCTGCCTCGCGCAGCTTCGTTCCGATGAGCAGCGCCGTGCGGCTCTCGTCAATCGGAGCGTCCTCGTAGACGCCGGGGAAAAGCGCCGCCCGCAGCAGATCGATCAGCTCAATGACCTGCTCGCGTCCGGCGGGTCCCAGTGTGCGCTCCGTGCGCATGAAGTCCCTGTGCTGCTCATCCAGTTTATAGGTGATTGCCGGAAGCTCCCGGTCAAGCCACTCGTTCAGTCCCATATTGTCACTCTTTTCCGGCAGTTTCATGCTCAGATTTCCATATGTGTTTAAAGTCTTTTCCCGCACAGGAGCCTTATCCGTGCTGCGCCAGAAGCTCCTGCTTGATGTCCCACAGAGGCTTTGACAGGTCGACATAATACCGATGCGGATTTTCAAAGCGTCTGACCTCGTCCCAGAGGGTGTCCACCTGATCCAGGCAGTAGCGGCGGATCGAGTGGATGTCGGGGGATTGGTAGACGCACTCGCCGCGGCGGAAGATCTGCACCGGCAGGCGGCGCGCCGTGAAGTCCGTGACGAGCTTGCGCTTCCAGGTATACTCAGGATCGAAGATGAGGTAGGGCTTTGAGTCGTCGATCTCCTCGTCAAAAAGGGTCACGACATCCGCGATGGCCTTGCCCGTCGCCCGGGCATAGAGCCTCCATACGGTCTTGAAGCCGGGGTTCGTGATCTTTCCGACGTTTTCGGAGATCTTCAGCCGGGGCAGGAGCTGTCCGTCCTTCTCCACGCCCGCGAGCTTGTACACGCCGCCGAAGACGGGCTCGGAGCGCGAGGTGATGAGCCGCTCGCCGACGCCGAAGCTGTCGATGGGCGCGCCCTGACTGAGAAGATCCTTGATGATGAATTCATCCAGCGCGTTCGAGGCGACGATTTTGCAGTCGGGGAAGCCGGCCTCGTCCAGCATCTCGCGCATGCGGCGCGTGAGATAGGTGATGTCGCCGGAGTCGATGCGCACGCCTGCGGGACGGATGCCGCGCGGCTCCAGCACCTCGCGGAACACGCGGATGGCGTTGGGCATGCCGGATTTCAGGACGCTGTAGGTATCGACCAGCAGCACGCAGTTGTTCGGATACGTCTCGGCATACGCGCGGAAGGCATCATACTCGGAATCAAAGAGCATGACCCAGGAATGCGCCATGGTTCCGGTCGCGGGGATGCCGTAGTCGCGGTCGCACATGGCATTCGCCGTCGCGGCGCAGCCTCCGATGTAGGCAGCCCGGGCGCCGAGGACGGCTCCGTCGTAGCCCTGGGCGCGGCGGGAGCCGAACTCCATGACGGCCCGCCCCTGAGCCGCGCGGCAGATGCGGTTGGACTTCGTGGCAATGAGGCTCTGATGGTTGACGGTGAGCAGGATCATCGTCTCGACAAACTGTGCCTGAATGACGGGGCCGCGCACGGTTACGATGGGCTCGGAGGGGAAGATCGGCGTGCCCTCGGGAATCGCCCAGACGTCGCAGGCAAAGCGGAAATTCCGCAGATAATCCAGGAATTTTTCCGAAAAGCAGTGCTTGGAGCGCAGGTACTCGATATCGTGCTCATCGAAGTGCAGATTCGACAGGTACTCGATGAGCTGCTCGATGCCCGCCATGACGGCAAAGCCGCCGTCGTCCGGCACGCTGCGGAAAAACATATCGAAAACGGCCTCGCGCTCCCCCACGTTGTGGTCGAAGTAGCCGTTGGCCATGGTCAGCTCATAGAAATCCGTGAGCATGGTGTGGTTCAGTGTCATAAGGTTACCCTTTTTTCGTCCCCCCTTTGCCGTCTGAAAGCAAAACAAAAGGGGGACTTCTCTCTTCCGTATTAGTATAATTTCAAACAAACATTCCCCTATATCCGGCGAATTCTGTTCGTATTACGCGAAAAAGGGCATTCTGCCCTTTTTTCGGTGTGCCTCTCCGCTTTTTTTGGGGTGCGCGCGGTTTTTTTAAATGCCTCACAAAAGCCGTGTGAGCGTGCCGCGCGCCCGCCATCCCCTTCTTTCCCCGAGGGGGAAATGGATGTCAGTATTTTCTGTACAGTCCGATGACCTTGCCCACGATGGAGGCGCCTGCGGACGGGATGGGCGAGTATGCCGGATTTTCCGGCATGAACCAGACCTGCCCCCGCTGATGATAGAAGCGCTTGACCGTGACCTCGCCATCGATGGCGGCGACGACAATCTCCCCGTGCGCCGCTTCCTCCTGACGGCGGACTACTACATAGTCGCCCTCCACGATGCCGGCATCGATCATGGAGTCTCCGCGCACGCGCAGTGCGAAGAACTCCCCTGTGGAGTGTCCCACATTGAAGGGAATTTCCCCCTCAATCTCCTCGAAGGCCAGCACGGGGCTGCCCGCCGCGACGCGTCCGATGATCGGGATCATGCGGGTGCCCTCCGCGCCGGTGAGTCCCTCCGGCTTTTCGGCGACACGGATGGCGCGCGTCTTGCGTCCCGCGCGGTCAATGAGTCCCTGAGCCTCCATGGCCTTCAGATGCGCATGCACGGTGGACGGAGATCTCAGTCCGACGGCATCGCCGATTTCGCGGACGGAGGGCGGGAATCCCTGCTCCCGCGTGCTCTTCAGTATAAAGTCGTAGATTTCCTTCTGCTTCCTCAGTGTCGCTTTTCGCTCGCTCATCGCGAAGCCTCCTACAATACAAGTCCGGAGCCGGCTGTCCCCTTTTGTATTATATCACAGCTTTGACGAAAACGCAAACATTCGTTTCCCGAATCTTTTTACCATTTTCCGGTATTTAATTGTTGACAAACGCCATCAAATAGGGTATTATAACTTTTGCCCGCCGGGAATGCGATTTCACCGCGGGGAAAAAGTTCTGAAAGTTTTTAAAAAGGGGCAATTTTGAATGATTTACGAAAAGGTCTGTCAGCTTCTCTCCTACCAGCTCGGAATTGATGAGGACAAGATCTCTCCCTCCTCCGATATCTTCGAAGATTTGGGCGCGGATTCTCTGGATGTCGTGACGCTGCTGATGTCGCTGGAGGACGAATTCGGCCTGACCGTCGACGACGACGAAGCAACCGAGTTCCACACCGTCGGAGACGTCGTCTCCTTCATCGAGAACAACACCTGATTGCGCTCTTTCTCTCTCCCTCCCCCGCGCGCGTCCTTTTCCCGCGACTTTACACACGTTTACAATTTTCCTCTTGAATCCTCCTTTTTTCTGTGATATCGTATGATAAAAAAGGATAGGAGTTACATGCATGAGTAAAATCGGAATCCGGCGGGCTCTCTGCCTGCTGCTGGCGGTGATGTGCCTGTGCCTCGGCCTTTCGGGCTGCTCGAAGTCCCGCACGGTCATCAGCGACGCCAATTACTTTGCGGATTATCTGACGGAGTACGACCTGAACAGCCCCATCCGCTTCGAGATCGTCTTTGCCGACGGCCACATCGTCGAAGGTCAGATGGATTACTATAACGCTCCCATCACCTGCGGCAACTTCATCAAGCTCTGCAAGGAGGGCTATTACGACGGGCTGACCATTCACCGTGTCGTTGCAGGCGGCCTCGTGCAGGGCGGCGACAAAAACGGCGACGGCACCTATAAGATGGACTATGCCATCCGCGGCGAGTTCAAGGACAACGGCTGGAACAACACGCTGCAGCATGTGCGCGGCACGATGTCCATGGCGCGCTGGTCCGATGACATGAACTCCGCCGATGCGCAGTTCTTCATCATGTGCAAGACCTATTACAGCTACGACAAGATCTACGCGGCCTTCGCGACGATCACCTCCGGCATGGGCTACATCGAGGAGCTCTCGAACGTCGAGGTCGGTGAGAACGGCGAAACCCCCGTCGAGCCGATCGTAATCGAGACGATCCGCATCCTCGGAAACTGAGCGTACTCTCTAGCCCCGTGGCCTGAACACGGAACCGAATAATCAAAACACCGAAGACTTCCCTTTGTGGCTCAAAGTGCCGCGCGGGAAGTCTTCCTTTTTCCCTTCTCCTTCGAGCGGCACCATGTTTCACGTGAAACATGTGCTGTGGCCATCTGGTCTCCCCCCCCCGGAGTGCGGTGCGAAGGGATGGGGCGGCAGGCAAGGGAATTGTTTCACGTGAAACATGGTGCCCGCTGCAGCGGGGGAGCAGGCGGGGAGGCAGGGCAGGAACATGGATGGCGCGCATAAATCGTCAGAATGCGCGCCGAATCGCGGTATTTTCGCAATTTTTGGTGCGAAAAGCTCTTGACTTTCGGGTGAAACTGTGATATTCTATGTAAGCCGCATTCAGATCAGGCGGCGGTATGCCCTTTTGCAAAAGGGGAACGCCCCGTTTTTGCAGGATACGGGAGAGACCGCCCGAAAACCGGAAAGAAAACAAGGCCTGACGAAGCGAGTCCGCGCGGAATGAACCGCGTTATGAAAGAGAGGTGCTACCGGGATGCTTTATGCAGTCATCGAAACCGGCGGCAAGCAGGTGAAGGTTACCGAAGGCGAAGTCGTTTTCCTCGAGAAGCTCGCGGCCGAAGAAAGCTCGAACGTTACGTTTGACAAGATTCTCCTCTGCGGCGACGAAAACGGCGTGTCCATCGGCGCTCCCTATGTGAGCGGCGCGAAGGTCGAGGCGAAGGTTGTCAAGAACGGCAAGTCCAAGAAGGTTGTCGTCTTCAAGTACAACGCCAAGAAGAACTATCGTAAGAAGCAGGGCCATCGTCAGCCTTACACCAAGGTGCAGATCGAGAAGATCATTGTCGCATGATCCGTGTGATCCTTTGGCGTAACCCCACCGAACGGACGGGCTTCCGCGTCTCCGGACACGCGGGATATGCCCCGGCGGGACAGGACATCGTATGCGCAGCCGTATCCTCGGCCGTGCGTCTGACGGAGGGACTTCTCCGCTCGATGAATGCGGACTATTCGGCAGAAATCGATCGGGAAACGAATTCCGTTGAGATTCGAACCTGTGAACGCACCGTTCTGGACGCGTTCGCGCGGCTGATGCGCGAGCTGTCCGAAGAATATCCGGAATATATTCAAGTGACGGAGGTGCGATATGTTTAAGCTCAGTCTGCAATTCTTTGCTCATAAGAAGGGCGTCGGCTCGACCAAGAACGGCCGTGATTCCGAGTCCAAGCGCCTCGGCGCGAAGCGCGCGGACGGTCAGTACGTCCTCGCGGGCAACATCCTCTTTACGCAGCGTGGAACCAAGATCCATCCCGGTGAAAACGTGGGACGCGGCAGCAATGATACGCTGTTTGCGCTCAAGGACGGCGTTGTCCGTTTCGAGCGTCTCGGCCGCGACCGCAAGAAGGTTTCCGTTATTGCCGAAGCAAGCGCCGAATAATCGCGTTTATGCCAAGAAAAGTACGCCGGGGAATCTCTTTTCCCCGGCGTTTCTTTTGAAAATGCCTTACAACAAAGCCGTAGATACACACAAAAAACAATAACTGCGAAGGGTATTTTAGGAAAAGGGTTGCCATGTTTGTCGATCTTGTCAAAATTCATGTAAAGGCCGGACGCGGCGGCGACGGAGCCGTGGCGTTCCATCGTGAAAAATACATCGCTGCCGGAGGTCCCGACGGAGGCGACGGAGGCCGCGGAGGAAACATCGTCTTCGTAACGGATTCCCATATGAGCACCCTCTTAGACTTCCGCTATACGCGCAAATATGCCGCGGGGGCGGGAAATCCCGGCGGCAACAAGCGCTGCTACGGCAAGGACGGCGAGGATGTCGTCATCCGTGTTCCCGTGGGTACGCTCATCCGCGAGGCCGAGTCCGGGCAGCTCATGGCCGATATGGCGGAGGGCTCGCGCTTTGTCGCGGCGCACGGAGGCCGCGGCGGCTGGGGCAACTGCCACTTTGCCACCTCCACCCGCCAGGCTCCGCGCTTTGCCAAGCCCGGTCTCCCCGGCGAGGAATTCGATCTCATCCTGGAGCTGAAGCTCATCGCCGATGTGGGGCTCATCGGCTTCCCCAATGTCGGAAAGAGCACGCTGCTGTCCGTCATCTCGGCGGCGACTCCGAAGATTGCGAATTATCCCTTCACAACGCTCTCGCCGAACCTCGGTGTCGTCGCCGTCGACCGCGACAGGAGCTTTGTCGCAGCGGACATCCCCGGACTCATCGAGGGCGCAAGCCAGGGCGCGGGGCTGGGATTCCACTTCCTGCGTCACATCGAGCGCTGCCGCCTGCTGATTCATGTCGTGGACGTCTCCTGCATCGAGGGACGCGACCCGATACAGGACTACGAGACCATCAACGCAGAGCTGTCCGGGTACTCCGACCGTCTGGCGGGACTGCCCCAGATCGTTGCGGCGAACAAGGCCGACATGGTGCAGGACACCGCCGCCCGCGATGCCTTCTATGCCTATCTTGAGGAGCGCGGGATTCCCTTCTTCGAGATCTCCGCACTCGCACGGACGGGGCTGCAGCCCCTGCTGTATGCCGCGCAGGCGAGGCTCGAGGAGCTGCCGCCGGTCGAGGCCTTCGTGCCCGATTACGTCCCGCGCGAGCGCGACGATTCCCACGACTTCGAGATCACCGTGGAGGACGGCGTCTACGTCGTCCGCGCCGAATGGCTCCAGCGCGCCTACGGCAACCTGAACTTCGGCGATTACGAATCCCGCATGCACTTCGAAGGCGTGCTGGAAAAGTACGGACTCTTCACGCAGCTCGAGGAGATGGGCATTCAGGAGGGCGACACCGTCCGGCTCTACGATCTGGTGTTCGACTACGTCAAATAATCTCGCCGCTCAAAGACACTCATACAGAGAATCACGGCCCGAAGGGAGCTCCGTCACGACGGAGGACACCCTTCGGGCCCGTATTTTTTCTCCCGATTCCGGAAAATTTGCGGCATCC
Organism: Butyricicoccaceae bacterium; assembly: GCA_963630045.1. Taxonomy (GTDB): domain Bacteria; phylum Bacillota; class Clostridia; order Oscillospirales; family QAMX01; genus JAAZKA01. The sequence continues at coordinate 8,844 of CAVGLF010000028.1, forward strand.
GGGGAAAACTTTTCCCCAATCTCCCGCGAGTTTTCCCCCAACGCCGGGAGAAATCCCCCAAAACCCCCTCCTGCAGGCCGGGTGCTCCCATGAGTTTTCCCCATGAATGGGGAAAACTCATGGGCACTCCACTTCAGACTTTTGACAAAAGCGGCTGTCCCATTTTCCCGCGATGCCGCCGAAAAAAGCCGAAAAGGAAGCATGGCACGGATTACCCGACAGGAATCGTGCCATGCTTCCTTTTCGAACAGTTATTCGTATTTCGAACAGATGTTTTTAGTCTGCTTACAGCGGCTGCTGGCGGATTTTCGCGAAGCGTCTGGGGTAGGCTGCGGGGCAGGGGCGCACTTTCCCGATCCAGACGGCGCAGTGCTCCGTGTCCGTGCCGGGGATGGTATACGGCCGCACCTCGCGTACCTCGCCGCCCAGGGTGCGGATGGCGCGTTCGGCCGCCGTCAGCTCCTCGGACGCTCCGCGCGCCTTCATGGCGCAGAACACGCCGCCCACGCGCACGAAGGGAAGGCAGAGCTCGCAGAGCACCGGTAGTGCCGCGACGGCGCGGGAGACCGCCGCATCGAAATGCTCGCGCAGAGGCTGTCCCTTCGCCGCAAGCTCCTCCGCGCGTCCCGCCGTACAGGTCACGTCCGCGGGCGCGATTTCCCGGAGGAAGGCGATCTTCTTCTCCGTCGCGTCCAGCAGCGTCAGCCGCACCGACGGCTCCAGAATGCGGATGGGCAGTCCCGGCAGACCCGCTCCGCAGCCGACGTCTATGACGGATTTCCGGCTGAAGTCGAACTGCCCGACGAGCGCCGCGCAGTCCAGCAGATGCAGCCGCACGGCGTCGACAGGCTCCGTGATGGCCGTCAGGTTCATCACGCGGTTTTTCTCAAGCACCGCATCGAGATACGCGCCCAGCTCACCGGCGCGGCTCCCGTCCAGCCCGCAGGAGACGAGTCCCTCCCGCAGGATGCTCATGGCTTTTTCGTCCGGCATGGTTATATCCTCTCTTTTTTACTGATTGCGGGTTTATCCTTCCCCGCGCGGGCTCCCCCTGCGCATTACTTATGCCCCAGCGCGATGAGCAGCACCGTGATGTCCGCAGGGCTCACGCCCGAGATGCGCGCCGCCTGTCCGATGCTGCGCGGCCGTATGCGCGAGAGCTTCTGTCTGGCCTCCAGCCTGAGCCCGCCCAGCGACTGATAGTCGAAGTCCTCCGGCAGACGCCTGTCCTCCAGCTTCTTAAACTGCGCGATCTGCGCCTCCTGGCGCTTCAGGTAGCCCTCGTAGCGGATGGCGATCTCCGCGGCCTCCCACTCCGCGCGCGGAAGCGCGGGACGCTCCGTGTCCACGGGCGCCAGCGCCTCATAGGACAGCTCCGGGCGGCGCAGCAGCGCGCCCAGACGGATGCCCGTGCTGACCTGTGCGCTTCCCGCCCGCTCCAGAATACCGCTCAGCGCCTCGGAGGGCGCGATTGTCGTGCGCTCGATGCGCTGTATCTCCGCCTCGATGCGGGCGTACTTCTCCTGTACCCTTTCATAGCGCTCGCGGGAAATCAGACCCACGCGCAGTCCGTGCGCCGAAAGCCTGCGGTCGGCGTTGTCCTGCCGCAGCCACAGCCGGTACTCCGAGCGCGAGGTCATCATGCGGTAGGGCTCCTGCGTTCCCTTGGTCACCAGATCGTCGATCAGCGTGCCGATGTACGCCTCCGAGCGGTCGAGCACGAGGGGCTCCTCACCCTTCAGCGCAAGAGCGGCGTTGATGCCCGCCATGAGTCCCTGCGCCGCCGCCTCCTCATAGCCGGAGGTTCCGTTGAACTGCCCCGCGCCGTAGAGTCCCGGCACCTTCCGGCACTCCAGCGTCGCGTACAGCTCCAGCGGATCGATGCAGTCGTACTCGATGGCGTACGCCGGACGCATCGCCTCCGCATGCTCCAGCCCCGGCACGGTATGCAGCATCCGGATCTGCACATCCTCCGGCATGGAGGACGAAAAGCCCTGGATGTACATCTCCTGCGTATCGAGTCCCATGGGCTCGATGAAGAGGGTGTGCCGCTCCTTATCCGCAAAGCGCACGACCTTGTCCTCGATGGACGGGCAGTATCGGGGTCCTATGCCGTGGATGCTCCCGGAAAACAGCGGAGACCGCGGCAGGTTTTCCCGGATGACCTCGTGCGTCTGCTGTGTCGTATGCGTCATATGGCACACGGCGCGGTTTTCGGGGGGATTTTCCGTCTCGAAGGAAAAAGGCTCGATCTCGCGGTCGCCCTCCTGCACCTCCAGACGGGAGAAATCAATGGTGCGGCGGTTGACGCGCGGCGGCGTGCCGGTCTTGAAGCGTCTCATGGAGAGTCCCATCTCCTGCAGGCTCTGCGTAAGCTCCGTCGCGGCGTGCATGCCGTCCGGGCCGCTTTCGTAGGAGACATCGCCGATGATGATGCGCCCCTTCAGAAAGGTGCCCGTGCAGATGACGGCGGCGCGGACGCGGTAGACCGCGCCGATGCGCGTCACGACGCCCGAGACCCTTCCGTCCTGCGTCAGAATCTCCGTAATCTCCGCCTGCTTCACGGTCAGATTCTCCTGCCGCTCCAGCACATGCTTCATATAGAGGCGGTACTGCGCCCGATCGGCCTGCGCGCGGAGGCTGTGGACGGCGGGTCCCTTGCCGCGGTTGAGCATCCGGTACTGGATGCAGGTCGCATCGGCGGCGCGTCCCATCTCACCGCCCAGAGCGTCTATCTCGCGGACGAGATGCCCCTTCGCCGTCCCTCCGATGGCCGGATTGCAGGGCATGTTCCCCACCGCATCCAGGTTGATGGTGAAGACGACGGTGCGCATGCCGAGCCTCGCCGCCGCCAGCGCCGCCTCGATGCCCGCGTGTCCCGCGCCCACAACCGCAATATCATATTCCCCCGCGTCATAGCGCATATCGATCGTTCCCCGTTCTCTGTAAGTACTGCTGCCCGGACTGCCGCCGGCACCGGCTTTTCCTCTTTTTTTCTCCCCCGCATCGTCCTCCGCGCAGGGTCTCTCTCTCTCTCTCCCCCTCCCCCGTGAAAGGGGGGGAGGGAGAAAAGGGATGATTACTTTCCCACGCAGAAGCGGGAGAAGATTGCGTTCATGATGTCCTCGGACGCGCTCTCGCCCGTGATTTCGCCCAGCTCCGCCGCCGCCTGCTCCACGTCCGTCATGACGGCATCAGGCGTGATGCCCAGAGCCAGCGCACGGCGGGCCCGCTCCACGCTTGCGTGTGCGCGCCGGAGCGCGTCGATCTGCCGCGTGTTCGTCACGGCGCCTCCGCCGCACTCGATGTCCCCGAGCCGCAGCGCATCCTTCATGCCCCCGCGCAGCGCTGCGATGCCCTCGCCCGTGAGGGCGCTGACCTCGTACTCCCGGTCAAAGGGGGTTCTGGGCAGCCTGCGTCCGAGGTCGCATTTGTTCACGACGGCGATCACCGGCACGTCCGATTCGGAAAGCTCCGGCAGAGCAGTCTCCTCCCGGGTGCCGTCCAGCACGGCGAGGATGAGCCCCGCGCTCCGCATGGCGGCCTTCGTCCTCGCGATGCCCTCGCGCTCGATGGGGTCGCTGCTTTCGCGCAGCCCCGCCGTATCGAGGATGCGCACGGCGATGCCCTCCCAGACCACGCGGGTCTCGACGATGTCGCGCGTCGTTCCGGGGATGGGCGTGACGATGGCGCGCTCCTCCCCCGCCAGCGCGTTTAAAAGCGAGGACTTGCCCGCGTTCGGCTCTCCCGCCAGCACGCAGACCGCGCCCGAGCGCAGGATCTCCCCGTCGCGCACGCCGGCGAGAAGCGCGTCCAGCCCGTCCTCCGTTTTCCCGAGGATCTCCAGCGCGTCCTGCGTAAAGAAGGGCGGGATGTCGTCATCGGGGTAGTCGATGACGGCGGAGAAATGCGCCGCCAGCCCGATGAGATTCTCTCTGAGCGGGGCGATCCTGCGTCCCAGAGCGCCCGAGAGCTGCGCCGCAGCATTCTTCGCCCCGGCGCGCGTCTCACTGTCGATGAGGTCGATGACCGCTTCCGCCTGCGCCAGGTCGAGCCTTCCGTTCTCGAAGGCTCTCCGGGTGTACTCCCCCGGACGCGCGAGCCTCGCACCCGCGCGCGTGAGCGCATCGAGCAGAAGCTGCACCACGCCGGGCGAGCCGTGGCAGTACAGCTCCACACAGTCCTCGCCCGTGTATGAGCCGGGCCCCGGCATATAGACCGCCAGCCCCTCATCCACGCGCTCGGAGTCCACACAAAACGCGCCGAAGCGCATCCGGCGCGGTGAAAGCTTTCCCGCTGCGGGAAAGACCGCGGCCGCAATCTCCCGTGCCTGCGGCCCGGACAGCCTCACAATGGCAACGGCCGAACGCATGGGTGCGGTCGCGCATGCGGCAATGGTGTCCATATATGCCCCAAGTCCTCTCTCCGCTGATTTTCGCGCACGCGCACGCGCTTTTTTTCGTCTGTGCGGCGTGTCTTTGTTTTATGCCCTCTCTCCCCCAAAAAGAGAATCATCCCCGCCATTCATGACCGGCAGAGAGAAAAAAAGAGAGCGGGCTTCATGCCTTAAAAAAGGAAGGCTTTTTCAGCTCCCCACGGGGCGTCAAAGCCTTCCTCACGGCGAAATATGCGTTACTCGTTGTTCACGGATTCGATCGTGGTCTCGTTCAGCGGCTGGCGCGGAGCGCCGGTGCGGCGGTTCGGACGGCTGTTTCCGGAGACAAGCGCGACCACGACACGGCGATTGGGCTCCGTGCCGGTGGAGAAGGTCGTAACGCCCCGCGTGTTCTGCAGGGTCGAGTGGATGATGCGGCGCTCATAGGCGTTCATCGGCTCCAGCGTCACGCTCTTGTGATAGCGCAGGACTCTGGCCGCGACCTTGTTCGCCAGATTGGCAAGCGACTCCTCGCGCTTGGCGCGGTAGTTTTCCGTATCGATCGTCACCTTGATGTGCTCATCCGAGCCGCGGTTGACGACGATGGAGGTGATATACTGGAGCGCGTCCAGCGTATCGCCGCGGCGTCCGATGACGACGCCCATGTTCTCGCCGCGGATATCGAACGCAATGCCCTCGGCGGCCTCGACCTCGACGACCTCGGCCTTCACGTCCATGCGCTCCAGGAGTCCTTCGAGGAACTCACGGGCGCGGACGGTGGGATTGGGGATATAGGTAACGGCTACGCGGGCCTCGACGGCTCCGATGCCGAAAAAGCCCGAGCGGGGCCGGACAAGCTCCTCAACGGTAACCTCCTCGCGGGTGCAGCCGAGCTGGGCAAGTGCCGCGCGGATGGCATCCTCAGTGGTTTTTCCGCTTGCTTCGACTCTTTTGACCATTGGAGATATTCTCCTCCTTCACCTTCAGTGGTGCTGCAGGAGCGGGCTCCTGCTTTTTCTTTTCAAAGTAGACGTACAGGAATACCTCCTGCAGCGCCGCGGTAATATTCGACGCGATCCAGTAGACGCCGAGGCCGGCGGGCAGCGTAAAGCCGAACCAGACGGACATCAGCGGCATCATGAGCATCATCGTGCCGTCCTGTCCCTCCGGCATGTTGCCGGTGGACTTGTACTGGAGCCAGTTGGTCAGCTTCGTCAGTCCGAACGAGGTCAGACCGGACAGCACCGGGATGAGGAACAGCAGGGACGTGGGATTGCGCCAGCTGGGAACCTCGCCCAGGTTCATGCCCAGGAAGGTGAAATCCATGCGGATGATGTTGGAGGACACGCCCTTGATCAGGTCGAAGTTCTCGAACATCGCCTGCGCCACGGAGATCTCGGACTGGTGCGTCGTGGTGGTCAGCTGAAGGATATCGCGGATCTGCGAAATCTGATCCGCAGTCAGATTCATCAGATAGGTCAGCGGCTGGCTGATGGGCCAGTACAGACCGATCATGATGGGGAAGGTCAGCAGCATGGGCAGGCAGCCGGCCATGGGGCTTACGCCCTCGGCCTGATAGAGCTTCGCCATTTCCTGCTGGTATTTTTCCTTGTCGTTCTTATAGCGCTTTTCAAGCTCCTGAAGCTTCGGCTGCAGGCGCTGCGTCTCCATCATGCCCTTCTTGCTCTTGATGGACATGGGAAGCAGCACAATCTTCGCCAGAAGCTGGAAGAGAATGATGGACCATCCGTAGGACCCGATGAGGTCGTAGATCCTGCGCAGAATCCACGCGCAGGGACGGACGATCAGCAAAACGAAGATGTTCACGCGCGTACCGTCGGACATCGTGACGCAGCCCGTGAGGTTCAGGCACAGGAACGCCGCCATCGCCGCAATCAGAAGGATACGCGTCGTGCGGGAGCGGGTGATGCGGGAGCCAGAATGAACCATAGACGTCCCGCGAAAAGGGTGGAGCCTTTTCGCTCTCCTTTCAAATCTGGGAAACTCCGTGCGGATGTTTTTCTACGGCACAGGGTCGTAGCCGCCGGGATGGAATGGGTTGCAGCGCGCAATGCGCCTTATGGCCATGCGTGTACCCTTCCACGCGCCGTATCGTTCGATCGCCACCAGCGCGTACTCCGAACAGGTCGGGATGAATCGGCATGTGGACATTCTTTTCAGCGGCGACAGCTGCCGCCGATAGAATCGGATCAGCGCAAGCAGAATCCGTTTCATTCGACGTAAATGCCCAGCTTGCCAAGCAGCTTGACAAGACTTTCCCGCAGATGGGCAAAGTCGCTCTCTGCGGCACGAACGCGCGCGACGACCACGATGTCGTAGCCGGGGCGCAGATGGGGTTCCTCGAGACGGTACGCTTCGCGTATGCGGCGGCGAGCCCGATTGCGCACGACGGCGCACCCGAGCTTCGTTCCGACCGTAATGCCCAGACGGTTGCTGCCCAGACGGTTCCTCCTCGCATAGACGGCCAGATTGCCGTCCACCGCGGATTTCCCCGATGCATACAGCCGACGGAAATTCCGGTTTTCCTTCATTGAAACCGTAAATCGCATATTCTCTACCCGTTTTTCCGGTATACGCAAAAAAGCCCGCACGTCTCGTGAGGGAAACGCCCGTTTTTTCTGGGAACCCGGAAAACCCGCGGCGTATCCCCTGCTTCCGGCAGGCTTTTATTATACAAGCGTCCGCTCATACGAAGGAGCCGGGGTCTTAGTAGGTGAGCTGGTATCTGCCTTTCGCGCGGCGGCGAGCCAGAACCTTTCTTCCGTTGGCCGTAGCCATTCTCTTGCGGAAGCCGTGCTCACGGGAGCGCTGGCGCTTCTTGGGCTGGTACGTACGAAGCATGCTTGTGACACCTCCTGATATAATGGGGTTTTCGCATCCTGCCGTCCTTTTTACATGCAGAAAAAGCTGCAGCACGGGCAGTGTGCAACAGATAATATTATATCGTCCTTTTTCGCGCATGTCAACAGTTTTTTCGCGGCAAATTTTTCGAAATTTCCCCGCCGCCCCTCTCAAAGCCCCGGGAAGGGTCCGTCCCGCGGCGGCGCAAATTTTTTGAAAAAAGCTCTTGACATCTCGCGAAAAACGTGTATAATAGGTAATGCGCTGTTGAAGAGCGCCTCCCGCGATGGGAAGGAAAACCGAATACGGACAGTTAGCTCAGCTGGAAGAGCACCTGCTTGACGTGCAGGGGGTCAGGGGTTCAAGTCCCTTACTGTCCACCAGGAAAAATCCTCTTTTGTATGACAAAAGAGGATTTTTCAATGATATCCGTTCCTTGTCGGAACGGATGATATATCTTCGATATGATATCGCACTTCGTGCGATGATATATGCCTCCGGCATATGAGGGAACGGATATTATATCATGCCGGGCGCTAGCCCGGTATATCATACGGCTTTGCCGTATATCATATCGCGTCAGCGATATATCATTCGTTATTTGCCTCCGGCATATGAGGGAACGGGAGGGGGTGTTTTCATGCCTGAAAACAAATTGCTCGACTTGTCTTTTGAATTCGCAGTTGCAATTGTCAATCTCGTTGACGGTGTAACGGCACCCAAAAGCTCATATATGACCGATCAGCTTGCAAGAGCCGGTACTTCCGTGGGCGCGAATATACATGAGGCACAATACGCACAGAGCAAGAAGGACTTTGTCGCTAAATTGGAAATTGCACTGAAAGAGTCCTGCGAAACGAGTTATTGGCTGAAGCTGATGTACGAAACCAAAAGGATTGATCTTGCCGCATATCAATATGCCGGGAATCTTTGCGGCAATATTCGCAGGCTGCTGATCGCCTCCTGCAAAACAGCAAAGGAAAACCCGCAGTGAAGCGCGTAACAGATAATCGGATGCCATCGCCATAAAAAAGGGGATTCGGAAGTACTTTCCCGAATCCCCTTTTCCCGTGTGCCGTTACGCCAGATGGAACGCCTTCTTCAGGTCTTCGATTTCACCCGCGCTGATGTGC
>CAVGLF010000029.1:0-3037 GCA_963630045.1 Butyricicoccaceae bacterium
GTATTACGACAATGACGATCTGGACGCGCTGATCGGGCAGCTGATGAGCGCGGCAGGAGGACAATAAACATGACCATGAACAGCGAGACAAAGCTATCCCTGCGCAAATTTGTCTTCGTGTACATCGTCCCGATGTTCCTCATCGCACTGGTGCTGGTGCTGCTGTCCTACTTCAACGATCTGCGCGAGGCAGAGACGAAGGAACAGATCTCCACGCTGGACCGTGCGCTGGAGGAGCGCGACGAAAGAATTGCGGCGCTGGAGGAACGCGTCGCCAGACTGGAAGAAAACTTTGAAAAGACAGAGGAGTAAATAAAGCCATGCTCGATCAGAATGCAATTCGCAGCAATCCCGAGGCCGTGTCCGCGGCTCTTGCCAAAAAGGGATGCATCGTCGATTTCCACCCCATGCTGGAGTGGGATGCACAGAGAAAGGAACTGCTGCATGAGGTAGAGGCCAAGAAGGCCGAGCGCAACCGCGTATCCGCCGAGATTCCGAAGCTCAAGAAGGCGGGTCAGCCCGTGGATGAGATCTTCGCCGAAATGCGCAAGCTGGGCGACGAGATCGCCGAGGGCGATGCCAAGGTTGCGGAGCTTTCCGACAAGATCTACAACTTCCTCATCGTTCTTCCGAACATCCCCGACGACGATCTGCTTCCGGGCGAAAAGGAAAACAATCGGGTCATCCGCATCGTCGGCGAGCAGCCGAAGTTCGATTTCAAGGCTCAGAACCATGTGGATCTGTGCACGAGCCTCGGACTCATCGACTACGAGCGCGGCGTCAAGCTCTCCGGCAACGGCTACTGGGTCTATCGCGGCATGGGCTCGAGAATCGAGTGGGCGCTTTTGAACTACTTCGTCTCCGAGCATCTCGCGGACGGATACGAGTTCATCCTGCCCCCGCATCAGCTCGGATACAACTGCGGCCTCGGCGCGGGTCAGTTCCCGAAGTTCGCCGACGAGGTCTACTGGCTCGAGGGCGAGTCGGGCGACCATAAGAAGGAGCTCTTCATGCTGCCGACGGCTGAGACCGCGCTGGTGAACCTCTACCGCGGCGAGATCATCGACGAAAGCCTCCTGCCCCTGAAGCTCTTCGCGTACACGCCCTGCTACCGCAAGGAAGCCGGCTCCGCCCGTGCCGAAGAGAGAGGCATGATCCGCGGCCATCAGTTCGACAAGGTCGAGATGGTGCAGATCACCCGCCCCGATCAGTCGAAGGCCGCCTTCGAGGAGCTCGTCGAGAAGGCTTCGAGACTGGTCGAAAAGCTGGGACTGCACTTCCGCGTGTCGAAGCTCGCGGCGGGCGACTGCTCGGCCTCCATGGCGCGCACCTACGACATCGAGGTCTGGATTCCCTCCATGGGCATCTACAAGGAGGTTTCCTCCGTCTCCAACGCCAACGACTATCAGGCGCGCCGCAACAATACCCGTTACCGCGACGCCGCGACCGGCAAGCCCGCGTTCGTCCATACCCTCAACGGCTCCGGCCTTGCGACCAGCCGCATCCTGCCCGCGATCGTCGAGCAGTACCAGAATGCCGACGGCAGCGTGACGGTTCCCGAGGTTCTGCGCCCCTTCCTCGGCGGCATCGAGAAGATCGAAAAGTAAGCGCATCCCTTTTTGAAGCGTACGCCCCCAGATATCCTAAAAAAGATAAGGAGATACGGCGATGTCACACAAGAAGGAAATCGAAGAAAAGTTCCAGGAGCTCAAGGACGGGAAGAAGGTTCCCATCATTGAGGAGTTCAAGGCCTTCATAGCGAAGGGCAACGTGCTGGATCTTGCGGTCGGCGTTGTCATCGCCACGGCCTTCGGCAGCATCACGTCCACGCTGGTCAACAACGTCATCATGCCCCTCGTCGGCGTGCTCATCGGCGGAATTGACTTCTCCACGCTCTCCGCCACGCTGATCGGTCTCAACGGGCAGGAGATCCCCATGCAGTACGGCCTGTTCATCCAGGCGGTCGTGAACTTCTTCGTCATCGCGGCGTCCGTCTTCCTGGTCGTGCGCATCCTGACGACGAAAAAGCGCCATAAGGAAGCGGAGGCCAAGGCCGCAGCCGCCGAGGCTGCCGCAAAGGCGGCCGAGGAAGCGGCGAAGCAGCCCAAGGCTCCCACGACCGAGGAGCTTTTGACCGAGATCCGCGACCTGCTGCGGGCACAGAACAAAAAGTAACCCGAAAATCCCCCCCATTTTTAGTTTCGCGCTGTGCCGGTAACCCGGCAGCGCGCGGGGGAAAAACCTTTGGGGCGCGCGTGCGCCCCCCGACAAGAGTAAAAAATACGGCGCGGAAGGGTGCCTTCAAGTGCTCTTCCGCGCAAGGTTTGTATGTATGATTGAGATTTCGGTATCCCACCTGCAAAAATTCTTCGGCGATTTCCAGCTCCTGCGGGACGTGGATTTCGACCTGTATTCCGGCGAGCGCGTAGGGCTCATCGGACGCAACGGAGCGGGCAAGACGACGCTCTTCAATATCATCGCGGCGCTGGGCACGGGACAGGCGCGTCAGGGCGACCCCAGCCTCTACGACGCAGGCGAGATCAGCATCCGTACGGGCGAGCGCGTGGGTCTCATCGACCAGATTCCCGTGTACCCCGAGGGCTTCACCGTCGAGGACGTGCTGCGCACGGGCTTTGCACGGCTTGACCGGATGCGCGCCGAGATTTCGGAGCTTGAGGAAAGGATGGCGCAGGACTCAAGCCCCGCGCTGCTGCGGCGCTACGGCGAGCTGACCTCCCGCTTCGAGGCGGAGGGCGGGTACGAGACGGAGTTCACGCTGGAAAAGGTCGCAAACGGACTGGATCTGGACGCGGACATCCGCCGCCGTCCCTTCGAGCAGCTCTCCGGCGGCGAGCGCTCCCGGGCGAACCTCGCACGCGTCATCCTCGAGCGCTCGGACATCCTGCTGCTGGATGAACCGACGAACCATCTGGATATCGATGCGGTGGAGTGGCTGGGCGAGTACCTTTCGTCCTACAAGGGCACGGTGCTCGTCATCTCGCACGACCGCTACTTCCTCGACGAGGTCGTCACGCGC
>CAVGLF010000029.1:3146-16720 GCA_963630045.1 Butyricicoccaceae bacterium
CATCGAGATCGAAAACGGCGTAAGCGACGAATACGGCGGCAACTACAGCTACTACGCCGTGGAAAAGGAGCGCCGATTCCGCGAAAGGCTCGAGCGCTACGAGAAGGAGATGGCTCAGAAGCAGAAGCTGGAGGCGCTGGCAAGGCAGTACCGCGCCTGGGCCACGGAGACGATGATGACCCGCGCCAAGGAAATCGAGCATCGCGTGGAAAGGCTGAAGGTCTCCGACCGTCCGCGCAGGCAGAAGGTCATGCATGCCCACGTAAACGAGACCGCGTTTTACGCAGATGACGCGCTCAGCGTGAGAAGCGTGACCAAGCGCTTCGACGGCCGAACCCTCTTTGAGGCGCTGAGCTTCCGCCTGGGCGGCGGCGAGCGGGTGGCCATCTACGGCCCCAACGGCTGCGGCAAGACGACGCTTCTGCGCATGATCGTCGGCGAGTATTCCTGCGACTCCGGCTCCGTGCGCTTCGGCCCCCAGATCAAGTGGATCTACCTGCCCCAGCTCGTCACCTTCGACCGGATGGACAGAAGCGTGCTGGATACGGTCATCTACGAGCGGGGCATGACGGCGCAGGCGGCGCGCGACGCGCTGGGAAAGTACCTCTTCCAGGGCGAGGACGTGCATAAGCCGGTCTCGGCGCTTTCCGGAGGCGAGCGGGCTCGTCTGCGGCTGTGCATCCTGATGCAGGACGATGTGAACATGCTCATTCTGGACGAGCCGACGAACCATCTGGATCTCGCCGCAAGGGAATGGCTGGAGGATATGCTCGAAGGCTTCGGAGGCGTGATCCTCTTCGTCTCGCACGACCGCTACTTCGTCTCGCGCTTTGCCACGCGCATTCTGGAGATGGAGGACGGGAAGCTGCGCGACTACAAATGCGGCTTCGAGGAATACCGCGCACGCCGCCGCCGCGAGAGGGAAAGCGCCATGGCGCAGGCGGCGCGTGCCTCCCGGGCCGCCCGCGAGGAAAAGCGCACGGCCTCCGAGGAGACGCGCGAGGACTCAAAGGAGGCCCGCCGCAGAAAACGCCGCCGCGAGCAGGCCGAAGAACGCGCCCGCGAGCTGGAGCGGGAGCTTGAACAGCTGGAGCGGGACATGGAGGCAAACGCCGCGGACTACGAAAAGCTGGAGCCCCTTCTTGCACGAAAGGAAGAGGCCGAAAATGAGCTTCTGGCACTCTACGAGGAGCTGGAGGGGTAAGAACTCCGAAGCATAAAAAAGCCGCGGGGATTCAATTTTTGAAATACGGGAGGTTATGACATGTCCGAAGACAGGAAGATCATCAGCCGTCCGGGGTTCGGAGGCGTCGTGAAGCACTACGATGAGTCGGGACGCCTTATCGGAACCAGCCGTCCGAAGTTTCTGGGCGGCATGAATCACTACGACGCCGGGGGGCGCAAGGTCGGACGCAGCGACCCGAGATTCCTCGGAGGCACGAACAACTTCGACGCAGCCGGAAATTCCGTCGGGCACTCGGCTCCGAAATTCCTCGGCGGCGCGAATCACTTCGACGCCTCCGGGAAAAAAATCGGCACCTCCGAGCCGCGCTTTGCGAGCCGTTCGCTTACAAAGCTGGACGGCGGCCGGAAAAAGTGATATAACGAAAGAAGCCGCAGCCCATATCAATCCCCCCCAAAAAAAGGGGGGAAAAAAGATATGGGCTGCGGTTTATTATATTTTGCTGTGCGCCGGAGCTTTTTTTCAGTTTTCCGCCGGCTCGTCCGTACGGCTGATGCATTCAAGCAGGGGAGCCTCGCCGACGGAGAAGACGCAGAGCCTGTGCAGTGCGCGGGTGCAGGCGACATAGAGGGACTGCCGTCCGCGCGTGCCGGAGTATTCCTCCGCATGCGGGACAAGCACCGCGTCAAACTCCAGTCCCTTGGCAAGTGTCTCCGTGATGATGACCGTGCCGCGCGTCCTGACGGCGCTCTCCTCGGACAGCAGGGTCGCCGCGGGCAGGCGGCGGGCGCAGAGCTCGGCCTCGCGGCGGTTGCGGCAGACAACGGCTGCACCGAAGCCCGCAGCCTCAAGCTCCGAGCGGGCGGCCTCAAGCGCGGCATACATCGCATCCTCGTCCGGCGATACGACGATCCGGGGCTCCTCGCCCTGACGGGCGAAATAGGCGGCGGGCGTATCCGTCAGACGGTTGCAGAATGCGGTGATCTGTGCCGTGCTGCGGTAGCTGCGGTCGAGGGTGACGATGCTGGTGCGCCGCGCGGCGTAGATTTTCCCGAGCACGTCCCAGAGGCTGCCTGAGCGTCCCGAGACGCTCTGCGCACGGTCTCCGACGGCCGTGACGCGCGCGTAGGGCATGAGGGCGGCCAGCGTCGCGTACTGCACGGGCGTAACGTCCTGCGCCTCGTCGATGACGAGCTGACGCAGCTTTTCGTAGCCCCTCGCGCCGAAGATGCGGGCATGGAGATAGAAGAGCGCGCAGGCAGCGGCAAAGTCCAGCGGCATCTCGGGACCGTACTGCGCATAGCGGCGGCGCAGCGCAAGAAAGCCCTGCGGCACCTCAATGCCCCGGGAAAGCTGCGCAAACAGCGCATCGTCGCGCATGATGCGCACGAAGAGCGCCGTGGGGTCCATCGTAAGCTGCCGCTCGATGCGGTCCTTGAGGGCGGAAAGCTCCGTGATGGACAGACGCTTTGCATCCCGCATGGGATCGGTTCGGGAAACGTCTGCGGAAATCAGCTCCGCGATATGCCTTTGCCGCACGGACTGAAGCTCGGCTGCGCGCTCATAGGCGACGACGCTGAGGCGGCGCAGACGCTCGCCCCAGGGCGTATGATGGGGGTTGTTCAGCAGGTACGCCTTCTGCTCATCCGAGCCCATGGCGCATTTTCCGTCATAGAGGATGTCGGTAAACTCAAAAAGCCTGTGCGCGTAGAGTTCGATCGCCCGGTTGAGGATTTCCAGCATATCCGCTGAGCCCAGAAAATCGTAGGCGGCGGCTTCCTCATCGGAGGCCTCGGTCAGCATGTCGAGGAACACCGTGCGCGGGGAAAAACGCAGCTCGGGGAGGTTCTTCGCCATCAGCTCGTCATAGAGCATGGAGGACAGCGTCTCCTCGCCGAGCTCCGGCAGGACGTCCGCGACATATGCGCCGAAGACCGCGGAGGGGGAGAGCATGAGCACGTCATTTGCGGAAAGCTTCTGCGCATGCCCCTCGTACAGCAGGAAGGCCACGCGATGCAGCGCGACGGCGGTCTTGCCGGAGCCTGCCGCGCCCTGCACCAGAAGTACCTCGGTCTGGGTATCGCGGATGATCTCGTCCTGCCGCGCCTGAATGGTTTCGACGACGCTGTGCATCTTGCCCGTCGCATTGCGCGCAAGCGCCTCGGCGAGCAGCTCATCGGCGATGCGCAGATCGCTGTCCACATAGAGATGAAGCGTGCCGTTTCGGATCTGATACTGCCGCTTGAGCGTCATCTCGCCGCGGATGGTTCCGGCGGGCGCCTCGAAGGAGACGAGGCCGGGGGAGGAGCGGTAGAACAGGGACGCGATGGGCGTGCGCCAGTCGTAGACCAGATCCTCCGCGCCGTCGGTGAGGGAGGCGCGTCCGATGTAGATCTTCTCCGTAAAGTCCCCGTCGTAGGTGGGGGAGTCGGGCGTCTCGCGGAAATCCACACGGGCGAAATACGGCGACTGCAGCATCCTGCGGTAGCGGCGCAGCGTGCGCGTGAGGTACTCGTTGCGCTCGGCGCGGCGGTTGAGCTCCTCAAGCCCGGTGAGCATCTCGCCCAGACGGTCAAACTCGCGCTCGCCCTCGGCGTAGTAGGCCTCGACCTCCTCCCAGAGAAAGCGTCCCTGCTCGTCCAGTGCGTTCAGCGCGTCCTCACTCTTTGCAAGACCCTCGCGGATGCTGCGCCGGAGCAGCTCCATGGTGCGCTCAAGGTATTGTTTTTCCTGACGGAAAATGATTTCGTCCATGTGATTTTCCTTTCTGCGGATTTCGAAAAAAAGAACGGGTACTGCCGGGGAGGGGGAGAGTGCTGAGCCGGCAATTTGCGTCTTGCCGGCTCAGCCGCGCTTCTGGGCGAGCATCCAGTCGATGAGATCCGTGTGCTCGTAGGCGGTGTTCCAGACATCGTGTCCCACGCCGTGGCAGAGGAAGAGCTCGATCGAGCGGCCGCCGCAGGCGCGGACGGCATCGGCCATCTCAACGGAGCGCTCGGGCGGTACGACGGTATCGGCCGTGCCGTGGAAGGCGCGGATGGGAAGGTTTACGAGATTTTCGGCGCGCCAGCTCATGCCGCCGCCGCAGACGGGCGCAGCACAGGAGAAGAGCCCGGGGTAGGTCGAAGCCAGCTCCCAGGTGCCGAAGCCGCCCATGCTGACGCCGGTGAGCGAGATGCGGTCGGGATCGCAGTGCTCATCCCGCACGACCTGCTCGATCAGCGCACGAAGCTCCTTTATGTACACCATCCAGGTATCATCGCCCGGGCACTGCGGCGCAAGCATGACGCAGCGGTAGTGATGCTCACGCGAGAAGACGCGCGGGACACTGTGGACGGTCAGCAGATCGAGATCCGTGCCGCGCTCGCCCGCACCGTGCAGAAAGACCAGAAGCGGAAGCCGCTCGGAGGGCTGTGCATCCTCCGGACGCCAGAGCATGTAGCGCAGCTCGGAGGCGGTTTGAGCGGAAAAGGTACGGTATTCCATATGAGTCCTCCCTGAAGATGGTTTGTATCCGGTCAGATGACGAATCGGGCAGCCGTACTGTTCGGACTGCCCGATTCGGCGCACAACCGGAAATGACGAATCAGATATCGTAGAAGCTGCCCAGGAATTCACTTAAGTAGACCGCGCGGTCTTCCTTCATCGAGATGTTCGCCGCGATGCCGATGCCGATGGACATGGCTCCGGCGCGGGTGCCCGCCATCTGATTCAGCGGATCGGAGTCCATTCCGCGGAAGAGGTAGTCGCGCATGAGAAGATCCGAGCCGCCGTGACCGCCGGGGATCGGGCGATCGTCCACCTTGACGTAGTTCACGCATTCGCCCTCGCGGTTGTAGATCTTCAGATTCTTCCCGCCGAAGGAGGTATCGGCCTCCATGCGTCCCTTCGAGCCGTTGAAGACGATCTTCATGCACTCATACGGCGAGTTTGTCGTGAGCGAGTAGCTCATGACGGTGCCCTTGGAGTAGCGCACGGACAGGGAAAGCGTGTCCTCGATGTCGATATGATCGCCGAAGAGGCAGCGGTCGCGGATGTATCCGTCCACGTCCTCGCATTCAAGGTAGGCGCGGCGGTCGAAGTCGGACTTTGTGATGTCCCAGTAGAACTCGCAGGTCTTCTTGTACGGACAGGTGAGACAGCGCTCGCCGTGCTCTGCGCGGTGCGGACCGTAGAACATCTGGGCGCCGAAGGCGTTGACCTTGCGCGGCTCGTCATCCAGAAACCAGTTGACGAGGTCGAAGTGATGCGTGGCCTTGTGAATCAGCAGGGAGCCGGAATTCCTGCGCTCGGCATGCCAGCGGCGGAAGTAGCTGGCACCGTGCGTCGTATCCAGCAGCCACTCGAAATGCACGGACTGGATGTCGCCGATGACGTTCTGCATCAAAAGCTCCTTGATGCGCACGTAGAAGGGTGCAAAACGGCAGTTGAAGGTGACAGAGACCTTCTTTCCGGTGCGGCGCTCGGTCTCCAGAATGGAGGCGCACTTCTCCGCGTCGGTGGTCATGGGCTTTTCGGAGATGACATCGCAGCCGGCCTCCATCGCGCGAACGGCGTAGGTGGAATGCTCGCAGTCCTTGGTCGTAACGATGACGGTATCGGGCCTGCAGGCTGTGAGCATCTCGTCAAAGTCGCGGTAGACGGGAATCTTCTTCCCCGTGAATTCGGAAAGGAGCTCCGCGCGCTTCCAGTTGATGTCATAGACTCCCGCAAGCTCGGCACAATCTGCGTACTCCTTTACAAGGGGCTCAGCGTAGGAGAGAATGCCGCGGGATCCGGTGCCGACGATGCAATACTTTTTCATCGTGAATTCCTCCGTTTTTGTGAAATGAAACGGGCGTTCTACCCTCAGAGCAAGGGTCAGTATACCACATTTTCCGTGTACGGTCAACATACGCCACGGCAATTTTGCACGGAAAAGTAAAAAGGACTGGAAAACGGAGAAAATATATGATATAATAATCGGGACGAAAAGGGTCAGAATGTAAGTATTACCTAACTTTTTGCACTCTTTGAATCGTCGAGTAAAAACAGGGAGGATTATGCAGATTATGAGTCTTGTTAAGCTGGGCATTTTTGCGGGCGGCCTTTTATTCGGAACGGCGGGACTGAAGATTCTCTCCAGCCGCGAGGCCAAGAAGGTATATGCGCATACGACGGCGGCGGTGCTTCGCGTCAAGGAGGACATCATGACGACGGTCACCTCGATCCGCGAGAACGCGGGCGACATTCTGGCGGACGCGAAGGAAATCAACGAAAAGCGCGCGGCCGATCAGGAAGTCATCGAGGACGCTTCCGCGTGTTCTGCGGAGCCTGAGTGCGCGGCGGAGCCCGAGTGCGCCTGCGGCGAAAAGGAGTAAATGCCTCCTGCCCCCTTATATCAGGCGTGAAGGGGCAATGAACGCATAACGAAGGGCTTTCGGGCTCCCTTTTTCGGGGGGGTGCATGGACGGAAGCCTTTCGTTACTTTTAATGATCTACGGGGAACGGGATTGCCATATGAAATGTCAGATTATCCATGAGGCGCGCGGACGGATGCGCGTTCATCTGTGCATCAGCCGCATGACGCTGGAAGATGCGGATGTGCTGGAGTATACGCTCCGCGCCGTGCACGGCGTGACGGAGGTCGCGGTCTATGACCGAACCCGCGACGCGGTGATTCGCTACGGAGGCCGGCGCGCGGATGTGATCCATGCGCTGGCGGCCTTCAGCTTCGCCCGCGCTGCGGCGCTTTCCAAGGTTCCGGAGCATACGCCCAGGGCTTTGAACCGCGAGTTTGAGGACAGACTCGTGTTTACCATACTGCGCCGCTGCGTCACGAAGCTGTTCCTGCCCGTGCCGATCCGCACCGTGCTGACCGTGATGCGCTCCTGGAGGTATATCCGCGCCGGCGTCAGCGCGCTGCTGCACGGAAGGCTTTCGGTTGCGGTGCTGGATGCCGCGGCTGTGACGGTATCGATGCTGCGCGGCGACTTCAACACGGCGGGCTCGGTCATGTTCATGCTGAAGCTGGGCGAGCTGCTGGAGGATTGGACGCACAAGAAATCCGTATCCGATCTGGCAAGTGCGATGTCGCTGAATGTCGACCGCGTATGGATCCGCGAGAACGGTCAGGAGAGGCTTGTCCCGATCGGAGACGTCAGAAGCGGCGAGGAGGTCGTTGTCCGCATGGGCAACGTGATTCCGCTGGATGGGCGCGTAATCGAAGGCGAGGCCACGGTGAATCAGGCCTCCATGACGGGGGAATCCCTGCCCGTGCGCAGGAGCGTGGGCAGCTATGTCTACGCGGGCACCGTTGTGGAGGAGGGCGAATGCGTCATAGGCGTGGAGAAGGCTGCCGGCGGCGGCCGCTACGACCGGATTGTGCACATGATTGAGGAGTCCGAGAAGCTCAAGTCCACGGCGGAGGATCGTGCGGCGCGGCTTGCGGACAGGCTCGTGCCGTATACGCTGGGAGGCACGCTGCTGACCTACCTTCTGACGCGCAACATGACGAAGATGCTGGCGGTGCTCATGGTGGACTTCTCCTGTGCGCTGAAGCTCTCCATCCCGATCACGGTGCTCTCCGCGATCCGCGAGGGAAATCATCACAGGATCTCCGTCAAGGGCGGCCGCTTCATGGAGGCGGCGGCGAAGGCGGATACCATCGCATTCGACAAGACCGGCACGCTGACCTACGCCCAGCCGAGGGTCGCCGAGATCATCACCTTCGGGGGGACCCGAGAAAACGACATGCTGCGGCTCGCTGCCTGTCTGGAGGAGCACTATCCGCACTCCCTGGCGAATGCCGTTGTGGAGGAGGCGCGGGCGCGCGGACTGCACCACGAGGAGTATCACTCCAGCGTGGAGTACGTGGTGGCGCACGGCATCTCCAGCATCGTGGAGGGACGCAAGGTCGTCATCGGCAGCCATCACTTCGTCTTCGAGGACGAGGGCGTACGGGTGCCGGAGGGCGAGCGGGAGAAATTCGAGTCTTTGCCGGGGCTGTATTCGCAGCTCTACCTGGCCGTGTCCGGCGAGCTGGCGGCGGTCATCTGCATCGAGGATCCGCTGCGCTGTGAGGCCTCGGATGCCGTGCGCGCGCTGCATGACTGCGGCATCCGCAGCATCGTCATGATGACGGGCGACAACGAGAAGACTGCCGCGGCCGTCGCGCAGGCGGTGGGCATCGACGAGTTCCACGCCGGCGTACTGCCGGAGGACAAGGCGGAGTTCATCCGGAAAAAGCGCGGGGAGGGGCACTGCGTCATGATGGTCGGGGACGGCGTAAACGACTCCCCGGCGCTGTCGGAGGCGGATGTCGGCATCGCCATCAACTCCGGCGCCGCCATCGCGCGGGAGATTGCGGACATCACGATTTCCTCCGAGGATATGTTCGAGCTCGTCACCCTGCGCCGTCTGTCGGAGGCGCTGATGGAGCGGATCGACCGCAACTACCGCTTCATCGTCGGCTTCAATTTCCTGCTGATCGCGCTCGGCGTAGCGGGCATCATTCAGCCGACCTTTTCGGCTCTGATGCACAATATGTCGACGCTGGGCATCAGCCTGCGCAGCATGACAAACCTTCTCCCGGAAAAGGGAAAGCCGCTGAACGCATGATTCAGGGACCTTCATCCCCGCATGATGAAAAAGCAGCTGCCGCGGCAGCGTGCAGGCAGGGGACGAAGGTCCTGTTTTTATGCGCAAAAGCCCATCTGCAGTCCGCGCAGAGCCGAAGAAAACGGGGAATGAAAACAGATAAACGAAAAAGGCCGCAAGGAAACAAAAGTCACCCCGGATACGTCCAATGGTACAGACCATATCGTCACGGAAAATTAAACGGATGACGCGGAAAATTCATCGCGTTGATTCTTGTCACGGCAGTATGGCTGTGCTATAATAGACGATGTGTGAGAGAATATGCTTCCTGCAGCGCAATGGATCAGAAGAGAGAGAGAGGGGAACACGCCCCCCTTTTTTAAGGACGGATGTGCGCGGGAGCGGGGATGCCATTGGAGAATACAGAATGGATAAGGTGACATTTGTGTGGCCCGAATGGACCATGGAAGCGGTGGAGTCCGAAAGCTCGAGCTCCATCGTCTATCGTGCCCGCCGCGTCGAGTTCGGCGAGACGATGTACGCAGCCATCAAGCTGGAGCGCGTACCCGTCGAAGCGGGACAGAACCGCGGAGAGGTGCGCCGCGGCATCGATGAGTGGATCGGGCGCATGAGCGCCCTGCGCCAGGTGCCCGGACTGCTTGTGCCGGAGGATGTACAGGTCACGGAAGCTGCAGACGGCTTCACCGTACACAGCCGCATGGAGTACTGCTCCAGACTCGCGGTCTATGCAGCCTCCCATGCTTTGAGTGAGGAAGAGCTCATTGAGATGGGCATCGATATCTGCACGGCGATGGATGCGCTGGAAAAGGAGAAGGTCGTCCACGGCGACATCCGTCCGGAGCATATCTTCGTATCGAAGCGCGGAGCCTACCGCCTGGGCGGCTTCAGCGCTGCGCGGGCACTGGAATCAAGCGCTCCGCGCGGCATTCCGGAGCCGCACAATGCCTATTACATGGCACCCGAGGTCTACCGGGGCGCGGCACCTACGGCGAAGAGCGATGTGTACTCGCTGGGCATGGTCATCTACCGGACGCTGAACAACGGACGCATGCCGTTCCTGCCTGCGTACCCCAATCCCGTGACGCAGTCGGATCGTCTGAATGCCCTGTCCAGACGCGTTGCGGGTGAGCCCCTTCCGGCGCCTGCAACCGGCAGCGAGGCTCTGGCGGCGCCGATTCTCAAGGCCTGCGAGGCCGATCCCGCCAGACGGTACGAAAGTCCCTCGGCGTTCCGTCAGGATCTGCGCAGCTATCTGCGCCGGTCGGGCACGGGCTTTGCCGTGGGCGGCATCGCCGCAGGAGCGGGAGCCGCCGCAGCCGCAGCTCCGAAAGCCGCCGCAGCAGCAGCTCCGAAGGCCGCCGCTCCGCGTCAGCCCGCAAGTCAGCCGGCTCAGCCCGCCGCACGGAGCAATACCCGTGTGCCGGAGCGGGAGACGGAGGAGGAGCGTCCGAAAATGTCGCCGAAGCTTCTGGGTGCCGTGATTGCGATCCCGATCGTGATCCTTCTGATCGCGGGTGTGGCGATCCTGTCGGCGCTGGGCGTGCTGCCCTCCGTGAGCCGCGCGACGACGGCGGCGACGACTCAGAGCACGACGACCACCGTCATCACGACGGCCACTACTACGACGACCTCCGCCGCAACGACCCAG
Source organism: Butyricicoccaceae bacterium (assembly GCA_963630045.1). Lineage (GTDB taxonomy): Bacteria > Bacillota > Clostridia > Oscillospirales > QAMX01 > JAAZKA01. Next base: position 13,577 of record CAVGLF010000029.1, read on the forward strand.
ACCACGGCGACCTCCGCCACCACGAAGGCGACGACGAAGGCCACCACGAAGGCCACGACGACCGAGGCCACGACCGAGGCGACGACGGAAGCGACCACGACGACCGAGGCCATTGAGTACTACACCGATATCCTTGCGTCCGTTGAGACGAGTCTGAATGCCGGAGACAAGAACCGCACGACGAACGTCCGGCTGGCCTGCGAGGCCATCAACGGCAAGGAGCTGCAGCCCGGCGAGGAATTCTCCTACAACGACACCGTAGGCCCGCGCACCAAGGAGCGCGGCTTCAAGGATGCGAAGATCTATCAGCCCGGCGAGATCGTCGACGGAATCGGCGGCGGCATTTGCCAGGTCAGCTCCTCCATCTACATGGCGGTCATCCGCGCCGACCTCGAGGTCACGGAGCGCCGCAACCATCGCTACACCGTCACCTATGCGCCCAAGGGCGAGGATGCAACGGTCTCCTGGGGCAGCCAGGACTTCAAATTCGTGAACAACACCGACTATCCGATCCGGCTGGATGTCGTTCTGGACGGCAGCAAGGTCAAGGTGGCCATCATGGGCACGAAGACGCAGAACAAGACCGTCGAAATCGAGACGACGACCCTGAGCAGCGATCCCTACGAGAAGAAGACGGTGGTGGACGAGACCCTTGCCGCGGGTCAGACCCGTGCCGGCAATACATCCGGACATAACGGCTATAAGACCGTGAGCTACCGGCTGGTGTACGTCGACGGCGAGCTCGTGTCGAAGACGCTGGAGAATTACAGCACCTACACGAGACTGGATGTCATCACCTATGTAAGCCCCGAGAGCACGACGACGGCTGCGCCCGAGACCCCCGGAGTGGATCCCGACCAGGGCAACACTCCGGCGGCTACTGCGCCCGAATGGCTGGGCGGCGGCGGCACGACCTCCGAGAGTGAGGCGGCGCCTGACACCACGACGGCAACTGCGGCGCCCGACACCACGGCAGCGACCGCGGCACCTGATACTGCGGCGCCGGATACTGCCGCGCCGGATGCCTCGTCCTCCGCGGACAACGCGCCTCCCGAGTGGCTGGGCGGCTGACACGAAGACTAAAAAAAGCAGCGCGTAAAAACAGACTTTTACGCGCTGCTTTGCGCATCATGAGTGAAAATGAACGAAAGAGAGAGAACAATAAGGAGGCTTACAGGACTCGTGAATGATACGGAAAAGCTGATTCGGGAGAAAAAGGTGATCGCGATCCTCAGAGGGATCCCGAATGACCGCCTTCGGGAGGTCATGGATGCACTGTATGCCGGAGGCATACGGCTTGCGGAGATTCCGTTCGACCAGCGCAATCCGCCCTGCGCGGTGCTGGCCATCCACATGCTGGCGCGGACTCCGGGGATCTGTATCGGTGCGGGAACGGTCATGACCCCCGAGCAGGTGGACATGGCGGCGGACGCCGGAGCCGGGTACATCATTTCGCCGAATGTGGACAGAGCGGTCATCGAGCGGACGCGTGAGCGGGGACTTGTGTCCATCCCGGGCGCGTTTACGCCCTCGGAGGTTGCTGACGCGTGGAAATACGGAGCGAACATCGTGAAGCTCTTCCCCGCGGGCGAGCTCGGCGTGTCCTACGTCCGGGCGCTTTCGGGGCCGTATCCGCATATTCCGCTGGCCGCCGTGGGCGGCATAGGCGGCGCCAACGCAAGGAGCTTTCTCGATGCCGGCTGCGTCGCCGTCGGAGTCGGAAGCGAGCTTACGGATCACCGCCTGATCTCGTCCGGCAGCTTTGAGGAGCTGACCGGACGGGCGCGTGCGCTCTGCGAAGCGGTTTGCGGCCGGAACGGGTAAAGAATCAAAGCCCCTGTGTACCCTGTGTGCCTTTTTGCACGGAAGGGGCGTAGGGGCTTTTCCCATGTCAAAAAAATGTGGAGGGCGGAGGAGAGCGAAAAAAAGGGAGCCGAGCCCCCTTTTTTGAGTGCCGGGCGCTTTAACGCAAAAAAAGAGCGGAAGATTGCCCCACCCTAGAGGATACCGGGTAAGGAGATCACCGCGAAAAACCATCGGGACAAAAAGCGGAATGCGCCCCTCAAAAAAGAGGGGCGCATTCCGTTTTGAAAGGAGGTGAAAAAAGTACAAAGGAGGCTGTACTCGTAAAAAACGATTACATGTGCTGTCCTTGGAACTCGGCTTCGGTGACGATGCCGTTCTCGACGGCGTTCGCGCGGAGCTCCAGGTAGAGACCGGCCATGGCGGCGTTGCGATACGGGCCGACATAGAAGATATCGAGAATGCCGCAGGTCAGCGCGGAGAGCAGCTCCCAGCCGAGGAAGCTCAGTCCCATGACGAAGATGTCCCACTTGTGACCGTCGGTCATGCGCATGGAGAGCTTCAGCGCCTGAGTCGCTTCGACATCGGGCTCGTTGGCGAGGATATAGGGGGTCATGGAGTAGGCAATGCCCTTGATGATGCCGGGGATGACAAAGAGCAGGCTCCACAGGTAAATCCAAAGGGACATCCAGAGCGTTCCGCCGAGCTTGCGTCCGTAGTTGTCAAAGCTCTTCGAGAAAATATCGCCGATGGTGGGATTGGAGTCCATGAGGTAGTAATGCGTGCAGAAGAAGTTGTATCCGACAAGGAGAACGGGAGCAACGAGAATCGAACCGATACCGGTAGCCGAAACGACGCCCATGACGATCGTGAAGACGAAGTAGGCGGCGATTCCGATTCCGCGGTTCGCGGAACACGAAGCCTTGGCACGTTCCTTGATTTCTGCGCGAGTAAGCATTGTTTTTATCCTCCGGCATATCTGAAGTTTTGGGGAACACGGAAGACACCGAAAAATACCGCGTGTTTACAGTATCTTCACAATTGGAGTATAGCAAATATGGGAATAAATGTCAAGAACAAGCGGCGGCAAACGGGCACGGATTGAGAAGTTTTGGCAGATAGCACAAAAAGCGCCCCTGCCTTATGGTGACAATGCGGGACATCGGAGGGGAGAAAAGCCCGGACGGGGGCATGTCTGCGCATGAGTCTGAAAAACGACCTTTATTTTCCCGCCGTACCTTGACATCGGAGTCTGTGCAGACTATAATGGGTAAAGGTGCGGGAGCGAAAAACCGCTCCCCTTAAGAAAAAAACGCAAAGCGCGGATATTGTCCGGCATTG
>CAVGLF010000030.1:0-16524 GCA_963630045.1 Butyricicoccaceae bacterium
GTTGTCACTGACTTCGATGGTTCGAATCCATCTCCTCCCACCAAGAAATAACCCTGTTTTGTTGAATGGACAAAACAGGGTTATTTCAATGATATCCGATCCTCATTGGAGCGGATATCATATCGCAGCAGCATCGGGGGAAAAAGGCTCCGTGCAAGAGGGAAAAAAGGAGCCCGAGTCCACTCGGCTCCCCCCAAAAAACCCCTCCCGTCTGCACGGGCAGCATCGGGGGAAAAGGCTCCGTGCGCAAGAGGGAAAAAAGCACCGGGATACCGCAAAAAGGTATCCCGGTGCTTTTTTGGTATTTACTCCGCCTTGAAGACGACGAATGCGTTCGGGAGCTGACGGCCGTCCGTCTTGTTCGCGCCCGAGGGGTAGGTGATGACGCGTCCGTTGTAGTACATGACGGAGGACGAGCCGCCGTCCAGAGCACTCGCCTGAACCGCGCCGTATTTTGCGAGGATGCGCGCGCCCTCGATGGACTGGCAGCCCAGGGACGTGGTCGAGCGTCCGTTGATGACGAGCATCAGCACGGAGCCGTCCGAGGTCTGACCCAGAGCCGTACGCGGGTTGATGCCCCAGCCGTCCTGCTCCTTGACGACGATTTCACCGTTGTTGATGAGAAGAGGCTTGAACTCCGCCGCGTCGCGCAGCTCGCGGTCGAGGAGCTTGTAGGAGCCGGTGAAGAGGATGTTGTCGTAGTCGAAGCCGACGACCTTCCAGTTGCCCTGCTCGGCGCGGTGGATGACCTCGCCGTTGGAGACGACGTAGCCGTAGGGGCTGCCGCCGTTGCCCGTGCCGCCCTCATCGACGAAGCCGGAGGCGTTGATGCCGAGGATGGCGTTGTTGTTCTCACAGAGCACGGGGATGCGCTGACCGACATTTTTCTTCTCCGTCACGACAAGTCCGACGCGGGAGGCATCGCGCACGATGGCAAGCACGCCGTTGTAGCCATCGCCCGTCACGCGCACGAGCAGGATGCCGTTGCGGGTATCGAGCGCGAGGACGGTGTCTCCGTGAACGGTCTGGATCTCCGTGCCGTCTCCGTCGCGGTCGGCTTCGTCGATCATCAGGTAGCCGTCGGCATCGAACATCGAGTTCTCATGCTGAACGGCGTAGCGGTAGAAGGACGTGACATCGAGCTCGGGGTAGGTCTGATAGAGCGGATGAGTCGGATCGAGCCACTCGGAGATGGTGCGAGCGGTCGTGGTTGTAGTCGTTGTAGTGGTCGTCGTCTGAACGGTGGTCGTTTCGGCCGCCGTCGTCTCGGGCGCCGCCGTCGTTTCGGGAGCGGCCGTCGTTTCGGGCGCCGCGGTCGTTGTGCCGCGCAGCGCGCCCAGGGAGCTTGTGCCGTTGGGGTTGACGAGATTCTTGTCGGAGACCATGTCGGCCTGCTCCTCGTCCAGCTGATAGCGTACCGTCAGAACGTCATTGATGATGGACTCCGGAATGAATGCGGTCGCAAGCCACTGATGGGACTTGGTGCTCATGGCGGTTTCGATATAGATGGTGCGCCACTTCGAGACGAAGGGGGTGGGAGAGAAGACGGCGAAGAGGTACAGACCCGCGAGCACGGCGGCCGTGATGAGCAGCTTCCAGTACCAGCGCATCCGGCGGCGCTTCGGCGCGGGCGGCTCCTGCGGCGCGGAGTGCGCGGAGGGGACGGGCGGCACGGGAGGGACGTTTGCGTCATGGGAGGAGGTGAAGACCTCGTCCTCGTCGTCCACCCAGCGGTAGCCGCGTGACGCGGCGGGTGCATCCTGCGGCATGCGCGGCACGCGCGGGGGAGCCGATGCGCTCTGAGACACGCGCCCGCTCCCGGAGGAAACCCGCTGCGCGGGCGCAGCGTGCGCGGGCGCAGGTGCAGGTGCAGCGTGCACTGGCGCGGATTGTACGGGTGCAGAACGTGCCGGAGCTGCCTGGGACTGCGCGGCTCCGGGCTGGGCGGTACGGGGCTGTGCATTCAGATCAGGTGCAGCATGCGCGGGGGTGCGGACGGCCCGGGACGTGCTCTGTGAGGGCGCATTCTGTGCGGACGCACTCTGCTCGGGTGCGTAGCGGATTGCGGGGCCGGACGTCTGCGGGGCAGATGCCGTGTCCTCGGGAATATAGTAGCCGGCGTCATCCTGCTCGTAGCGGGGCAGGGAGCGGCCGGACTCGGCGGGATCCGACTTGCCGCGTATGCGGCGTCCGCCTCCTCCGTAAAGCTTCATATCGGCAAAATCCTTTCGTATCGGGGATGAATCATAGCATTAGACGACCTGTGCATCCGAAAAGTTTCCCCTCTGCCGGGGGTTCTGCTTTTTGCTTTGGCAGGAGCTTTTGGACACATACCAACTAATTGTATCACAAACGAATGCACGATACAAGAGAATATTGCCCGTTTTACCGCACAAAAACCCACACATTCTTTGTGAATTTCTCCGCTTTTCATCCGCCGGCAAAGGGCACGGGTCTGTGCGGAGCAAAAGGGGAAGCGCCGCGCCCGCAAGCGGCGGGAATAATCGTAAACCCATCCGGAAAGCTTTGAATTAGGAGCTGCTGTAAAAGGAAAATATATGGAAAAATGAATTGGTACGGAAAATTGCGGATATTCCGGCAAAGTAAGCCCGTGTCATGTTCCGAAAATGCGGTATTCGCCCTTCGGGAGGAGAATGAATGTGTTCAAACATAAAAGAACTATCGGCATAGGGTTTAATTAATTTTAGTTTACGTTCTTTTTTTTGGACAGTATGCTTGACAATGGAAAATCGATATGTTATGATTCTGTTATGCCGAACAGCCCTCCGCGGACGGGACAGGGGAAAACAGGCGGGGGTGCCGGGGCAAATTTTCCCACGAGGCGGTGAGCTTTTGATGATCAGTCGGAAGGAAGCACGGCGTCTGCGCGAGCTCGCTCGCGGAGACCGCTCCACAACGCTCCGGTACTCGCTGAGGCGTGACGGAGCGCTGTATGTCATGCTGATTCTGCCCGTAGCCGTGGCATTGATTTTCCGCTACATCCCCATCGGCTATCTGACGATTGCGTTCAAGGATTACAATTTCGTGGACGGCCTGTTCGGAAGTCCGTGGGACGGACTCCGGTGGTTCAAAAAGTTCTTCGGCTACCGCAAATTCCTGCAGATTTTCACGAATACGCTGAAGGTCAGCCTCTACTCGCTCATCTTCGGCTTCCCCGCTCCGATCATCTTCGCGCTGCTCTTAAACGAGGTGATGAACGAGCGGTTCAAGAAGCTCATCCAGACGGTGAGCTATCTGCCGTACTTCGTTTCGACGGTCATCGTCATCGGCATGATGAACCAGCTGGTCTCCCCGACGACGGGCGTCATCAATGAGATCATCCGCGCCCTGGGCGGCGAGACGGTCATGTTCAACAACGAGCCAAAGTACTTTTTGCCGATGTACGTCATATCGGGCATCTGGTCGGGGCTCGGATATTCCTCCATTCTCTACCTTTCCGCGCTGTCCGGCATCAGTCAGGATCTGTATGAGGCCGCGGAGGTGGACGGCGCGGGACGATGGAGGAAGCTGGTGCACATCACGCTTCCGGGCATTCTCCCGACCATCATGATCCTCCTTCTGATGAATCTGGGGACGTTGCTGTCCGTCGGCTTTGAAAAGGCCTACCTGATGCAGAACTCCCTGAACACCTCCGCCTCCGAAATCATCGGCACCTTCGTCTATAAGGAAGGCATTATCAACCTAAACTACTCCTATTCGGCTGCCGTTGACCTGTTCCAGAGCGTTCTGAATCTGATCCTCGTCACGATTTTCAACACCATCAGCCGCCGCACCGCCGATATCAGCCTCTGGTAAGCTGCCCGGATTCACGGCAGCACAAAAGAGAAAGGAAGGGTTTGCAGCATGGTTCGCAGCAAAAGCGTCGGAGACCGAGCGTTCGTCATATTCAACTATGCATTCCTGAGTCTTCTGGGCATCCTCTTCTTCTATCCGATGCTCTACCAGCTGGCGATTTCGCTGTCCAGTGCGCAGGCCGTATCCGGACACCGCGTCTTCCTCTGGCCGGTGGACATCACGCTGGAGTCGTATGCAAAGGTGTTCGAAACGGGCAAGATCATGCGCGCGTATCGGAACACGATCTACTATACGGCGCTGGGCACGGTGTTCCAGCTCATCGGCACGACGCTCATCGCCTATCCGCTGTCGAAGAGCCGTCTGTACGGGCGGCGCGTCATCTCGTTTTTCTTCTACTTCACCAATATCTTCAACGGAGGCCTGATTCCGACCTTCCTCGTCGTGAAGAATCTGGGCATGATCGACACCGTATGGGCGCTGGTCGTCCCGGGCTGCATCTCCGTCTACTATGCCATCGTCCTGCGCACGAACTTCGAGCAGATCCCGAGGGATCTGGAGGAGGCGGCGAAGATTGACGGCATGGGCAACTGGGGCATCCTGCTGCGCATCTATGTGCCCCTGTCGAAGGCCATCTATGCGGCGCTGGCGCTCTTCTTTGCCGTCGGCTTCTGGAACTCCTATGTGCAGCCGCTGATTTACCTGAATGACGACACGAAGTTTACGCTGCAGATGCTTCTGCGCAACATCGTGCTTCAGGGTCAGATGACGGACATCGGCGCGGGCGCCTCCAACGATGCAGACCTCGGCACGAACACGGATACGCTGAAGGCGGCCTGCATCATGGTCGTCATGCTGCCCGTCATGTGCATCTATCCCTTCGTGCAGAAGTACTTTGTAAAGGGCATCATGATCGGCGCGGTCAAGGGCTGAAAATTGACCCGCGCGCAAAAGTCCCCCGCAGGATCCTGTAATTTTCAGGAGATACGCCGCGGCGCATTTAAAAAAAGCGTCTCCGGCTTCTCACAATAAAAAATGCCCCGAAAAACCCCGTTTTTTACGCTTTTTCCCGTCCCGCATTGAAAAATCCGAACCCCCATCGGGGACGCATGAACTTTTCCCCCCGGGGGCGTGTCGGACGGACGGAAAAAAAGGAGGACAGGGAAAAAAGCTGAGAAGGGGCTTTTTCGGGCAGGGGAAACAGGAGGTACATTTCATGAAACGTTCCACCCGGTTCGCAGTAGTCGTTCTGGCCGCGCTCATGCTGATCTCTCTGTTCGCGGGATGCAGCAGCGGAGGCACGGCAGCCACCACGGCTGCGGCTACCACGGCTGCGGCTACCACGGCTGCGGCCACCACGGCTGCGGCAGCGGGAGAAACCACCGCCGCCAAGATTGACAGCGAGGTTGTCCCGATCACCCTGATGTTCGGTGAGCATGCCACCGAGCTCTACCACGAGGATACCTGGGTCATCGCACCCTGGGCCAAGGAAAACTACAACGTCGATCTCCAGATCACCGCCATTCCGGCGTCTGACTGGGAGACCAAGCAGAGCACCGTCATCGCCGGCGGCGATATCCCGGATATGTTCATGGGCATCGCCCGCGACATCGGCAATGAGTACGGCTCCAAGGGTCTGTTCCTGAATCTCTATCCGTACTTGAGCTACATGCCCGACATGGTCGACTGTATGGAGAAGCTGCCGGTTCTCAAGACCTGGATGTACTACTCCGACACCGAGATCTACTCCCAGGCGACAACCATCGCGACGGAGGGCGCCGTGAACATGTGCGCCTACTACATCCCCTTCATCCGCCGCGACATCATGACGGAGCTGGGCATCACCGATATGCCCACGACCTTCGCCGATCTGCAGTCCGTCTTTGAAAAAATGAAGGAGGCCTATCCGGACGCCTATCCGTGGATCAACCGTCAGAAGTTCGACATGATTCTGAACGTCTTCTCTCCGGGTCTGGGCATTGCGGTCTCGCCTCAGGCCTGCAACAACACCGGATATGCGGTCTGGAACGAGGATGCGAAGAACTTCACCTCCATCATGGATGAGGAAAACTTCAAGTGGTTCCTCTCCTGGATGAACGGTCTGTACACCGCCGGTCTGCTCGATCCCAACTACGCGGCGGACGACACCTCCACGTGGCAGGATAAGCTCGACAACAGCCGCGGCTTCTTCTCCGTCGACTACTTCTCCCGTCCCGATACGATGACGGGCTCCGGCAGACAGGTTGATCCGGAATTCGAGCTCGAGGGCATGCTGCCCCCGACGCTTGAGGGCGGTCAGGCCAAGGTCTATGCCAACATCGGCGTCGGCGGCTCGAACGTCTTCTCCGCGAAGTGCGCGAACCCCGAGCGTCTGGCGCAGCTCCTCAACGGCTGGTACTACACCGAGGAAGGCTGCCTGCTGATGACCTACGGCAAGGAAGGCGAGACCTATACGAAGAATGGCGACGGTACTCTGTCGAAGATCTACACCGACGATATCGCCACCTCTCTGGACTTCGATGCGGCCTACGGCGTCAACTACCTGACGTTCTACGCATTCAAGCCCGACTTCTTCGGCTACGACCTCTACGACCCCAACCAGAGCGAGATCTACAACACCACCTGGAACCTCTATAAGGACGAGATGATCGATCTGCCGCCGACGATTATTCTGAGCGCGGACGAGCGCGAGTCTTATGTCGAGTACGCCAACGACATGGTCGGCACGCTGCGCAACGTGTTCAACGAGTTCATCATCGGCCGCCGCAGCATCGACACCGACTGGGATGCCGCGATCGAGGAGCTGAAGCAGGCGGGCTACGAGGACTACCTCGAGCTGATGAACGCCTCCTACACCAGAGCGTATTCCTGATCGGAAGAAGCCCCCCGTCAGAGGGGGACAGGCAAAGCATGAAGCAAAGGGTGCGGGACTTTACAAAAAGTCCCGCACCCTTCATTTCTGTATTCTTTGCCGGTACTGCCGGCCCCCCCGGGGGGAAAAATTGTTCCGGGTTACTCCTTCTGCGCCAGAAGGATTGCCGCAAACATGAGGACGCAGCCGATGATTCCGCGCAGCCCCATGCGCTCGTGCAGGATCAGCGCGCCGCCCAGGACGCTGAAGAGGGATTCCATGCTCAGAAGGATCGCGGCGTGCGCGGGCTTTGCGTCGCGCTGCCCGATGACCTGAAGCGTATAGGCGATGCCGACCGAGCAGATGCCTCCGTACAGAAGCGTCGGAAGCGCCGCTTTGACCGCCGCGAGCGTCGGAGTCTCACAAATCGCGGCGAGGATGCAGCTTATGACGCCCGTCACGAGGAACTGCATCGAGGACAGCCGCAGCGGCGAGGCTGCAGCTCCGGCGCGGTCGATGAAGAGGATATGCGCCGTCCACAGAATCGCGCCGCTCAGGACGATCAGATCTCCGCGGCTGATGGTGAAGGTCTCCGTGATGCTCAGCAGATACAGTCCCGCGGCGGCGAGTACGATCGCCGCAATCACCGGGCCGCCCACCTTCTGACGGAAGAACAGGAAGCCCGCGATGGGGACAAGGATGACGTAGAGCGCGGTTAAAAATCCCGCCTTGCCCGCCGTCGTGCAGGAGATGCCGATCTGCTGCACCGTCGACGCAGCGCACAGGAAGAGTCCGGCGCCGAGTCCCGCCTTCAGTGAGCGGAGCTTCGTCTCCCGGGACACGGGTGAGCGGCGCTCCGTCAGGGCGATGACCGGCCAGAGGACGATGCCGCCCATGAGGAAGCGGATGCCGTTATAGCTGTAGGTGCCCAGGTACTCCGCGCCGATCTTCTGGAAGGCGAAGGCGAAGCCCCAGATCGCCGCTGTCAGCAGCAGCAGCCCGTTTGCAATCCATTGCTTTTTCGTCATGGCAGGTGTGCCGTCCATCCCTTAGTCAAACTTCTGGGACACAAAGTCCGGATCGATGTGCTCCCACGGAAGATCGACGTCCGTGCGGCCGAAGTGACCGTAGGCCGCGGTCTGCCGGTAAATCGGACGGCGCAGGTCGAAGAGCTCCAGAATCTTCGAGGGGCGGAAGTCGAAGGACTGCGCCACGATGTCGCCGATGCGCTCATCCGGGAGCCGTCCCGTGCCGAAGGTGTCGGCGTAGATGGAGACGGGATGCGCCACGCCGATGGCATAGGCCACGCCGATCTCGCAGCGGCGCGCGAGTCCGGCCGCGACGACGTTCTTCGCCGCGTAGCGCGCCATGTAGGCCGCGCTGCGGTCCACCTTCGTCGGATCCTTGCCCGAGAAGGCGCCGCCGCCGTGCCGCGCCATGCCGCCGTAGGTGTCGGCGATGATCTTGCGCCCGGTAAGTCCTGTATCCGCGGCGGGACCTCCCAGAACGAAGCGGCCGGTGGGGTTGATGAAGTAGCGCGTGTCGGGACGCAGAAGCTGCGCGGGCAGTCCCGCGCGGATGACGGCTTCCATCACGTCCGCACGCAGACGCTCCAGCGAGACGTCCGGGTCATGCTGCGTCGAAAGCACGACGGTATCGATGTACTCCGGAGCGCCCTCGGCATCGTAGGCGAAGGTGATCTGCGTCTTGCCGTCCGGACGCAGATAGGAAAGCTCGCCGTCGCGGCGCACCTGCGCCAGCTTGCGGGACAGCGCATGCGCATAGGCAATCGGCGCGGGCATGAGCGAGGGCGTATCGTCGCAGGCATAGCCGAACATCATGCCCTGATCGCCCGCTCCGATGAGGTCGGCAGGATCGACGCCGCTCGTCTTGTACTCCAGCGCACGGTCGACGCCCATGGCGATGTCGGGGGACTGCTCGTCGATGGTGGTCAGAACGGCGCAGTTGCGTCCGTCCAGCCCGAGCTCGGGGCTCGAGTAGCCGATGCCGCAGATCGTACGGCGCACGATGGAGGGGATGTCCACGCAGGCGGAGGTCGTGATCTCGCCCATGACGAGAATCATGCCCGTCGCGGCGATACATTCGCAGGCGACGCGCGACTGGGGGTCGGCGGCGAGCATGGCGTCCAGCACGCTGTCGGAGATCTGGTCGCAAACCTTATCGGGATGCCCCTCGGTCACGGATTCGGAGGTAAAAAGTCGCTTCATGAGAGTGTTCCTTTCTTTTCTTTGCGGGGCAGCCGTAAAAAAACGCGCCCGTATTTCGACGGGCGCGTCCATAATTCCGGTATTTCCCCATCGGTCAAGCTTTAGCACCTTCTCCGGACTTTTTTGAAATGTCCGACAGGTTGCTGTGCGGTCAACGAGCTTGTCTCTCGCGCACTCTTTATGGCGGATATCATTATAATCGCAAATGGGGGGCTTTGTCAAGAGTCAAAGCCGCAAAAGCACGGTGCGGGAGCCTGTGCGAAACAGGTCAACCTGTGCAAAAAGCGGCGGAATTCGCGTCAGGAAAAGAGCTTTCCCGCGATGTAGGTGGCCTCGAGGTTCCAGTCGCCGCCGAAGACGAGGATGTCTGCGAGCTTGCCCTCCTCCAGCGAGCCGATATCCGCATCCGCGCGGATTTCGCGGGCGGGGTTGATGGTGCAGGACTTCATGACCTGACGCAGCGGGATGCCGAAGGACAGGAGGTTGTGAAACTCCGTGTAGATGTTCGCCGTGGACGCCGCAATCGTTCCGTCCTCGAGGAAGGCCTTGCCGTCGCGGACGTAGACGGGCTGGCCGCCGAGGTCATAGGTGCCGTCCGGGCAGCCCGCGGCCTTGAGGGAGTCGGAGACGACGACCGTGCGGTCCTCGCCCAGCACGCGGAAGGCGGTGCGCAGCACGGCGGGATGGACGTGGAAGCCGTCGCAGATGAGCTCCGCGCGGACCCCGGGCGTGTCGAAGATCGCACCGACCGCTCCGGGCTTGCGGTGATGCAGTCCCGTCATCTGATTGAACAGATGCGTCGCATGCGTGATGCCGGTCTCGAAGGCGTGAACGGCCTGCTCATAATTCGCATCGGAGTGGGCGAGGGAGACGGTGCAGACGGGGGAGACGGCACGGATGAATTCATCGGAGCCTTCCACCTCGGGGGCGATGTCGACCTCGCGCACCAGATGCCCGGAGATTTCGTTGAGCTCGGAAAACTCCGCGATGTCGGGGCGGCGCACATGGATGGCGGCCTGAGCGCCCTTCTTCGCCGTGCAGATGTACGGACCCTCCATGTTGATGCCGCGGATGACGGCGCCGGGGAGCCCTGCCTCGGCGCAGGCACGCACGTTGCGGAAGATGCGCACGAGATCCTCATGCGAGACGGTCATGGACGTGGGGCAGAAGGACGTGATGCCGCGCGCCGCGAGATACCGCGACATGGTCGTGAGCGCCTCGGGCGTTGCGTCGCCGGTATCCGCGCCGCTGCAGCCGTGGATATGCGTGTCGACGAAGCCCGGATGCAGCACCTTTCCCGTGCAGTCGATGGTTTCCTCGCCGGCGCGGCAGAGGGTGCCCCAGGGCGCAATTTTCTCAATGCGTCCGTCATGCACCAGAAGCTCGGCGGCTTCGAGCTCGAAATCGCCGTTTACGATGTGTCCGTTTGTGAAAATCATGGAAATAAATCCTCCCTTGACGTGTTCGGACTCCGCGGAGGGGAAAATGACGCATCAAAAAGGCGTCCCCCGTTTTTCCCGGAGCCCCAAAAGGGGTAAAAGCTACGGTTCCCCGATGGCAATCTGCCCGGAGTCCTCGGGCTTCAGGACGGTGCCTGAGGCGGGGACGGACTTCGCGCGGTAGCGCTTGGGATTTGCCAGATGCGCATCCGCAAAGGTGCAGGCGCGCTCCAGCTTATGCTTTGCGGCAAAGGTCATGACGCTGACCCCTTGGGTATCGCGGCTTGCCTTCGGAGAAAGCAGCTGCGTCGGCAGGAGGAGCAGCTTCCCGTTCGTCGCATAGAGCGCGAACTCCGTCTCCTCCGTGAAGTCGAAGACGGCGACGAGGGGCGAAAGCGTCGAATACGCGCCCGTGAGCCGGCGGCGGTTGGACTTCGTCTCAAAGGACTTCATGGGCACGCGCGCGGCCTTTCCGTTTTCGAAGACGAAGAGCAGCGACCCGGAGTAATCCCCCGGCAGGAAGGCCGCAACCGGACGCTCGCCGTCCTCCATGCCGAGCTTTCCGGGCACGAAGTCACCCAGAACGCTTGCCTTGCTGTCGTCGAACTCCGAAAGCGGCGTCTTATACGCCTGAGCGCGGTCGGTGAGGAAGATGATCTCCTGGGAGCTGCGCGCCTCGCGGCTCCACAGGAGGCTGTCTCCCTCCTTATACTTCTGCTCGCCCGACATGCGCAGCGACTGCGGCGTGATCTTCTTCATGTATCCGCCGCGCGTGAGAAAGACCGTCACGGGGTAGTCGGAGGGCTCCTCGGGAATCTCCTCCAGCGCCTCCGGCTCCAGAAGCATGGTGCGGCGCGGCTGCCCGTACTTCTTCGCCACGGCGGTCAGCTCGCGGATGATGATGGTCTGGAGACGGGATTTGCTCTTCACCGTCGCCTCAAGATCCTCAATCTCCCGCTTCAGTGCGTCGGTTTCCGCGATGCGCCCCAGAATATAGGCGCGGTTGATGTTGCGCAGCCGGATTTCCGCGACGTACTCCGCCTGTATCTCGTCGATGCCGAAGCCGACCATGAGGTTCGGGACGACGTCCTCCTCACGCTCGGTATTGCGGATGATGGCGATGGCGCGGTCGATGTCCAGAAGAATCTTCTCAAGACCGGTCAGAAGATGCAGGCGCTCCCGCTTCTTCGTCAGATCGAAGAAGACGCGGCGCCGGACGCACTCGGTGCGCCACGCGATCCATTCGAGAAGGATGTCGCGCACGCCCAGAACGCGCGGCGTACCGGCAATCAGGACGTTGAAGTTGCAGCCGAAGCTGTCCTCCAGCGGCGTGGAGCGGAAGAGCTTCTGCATGAGCCGCGCGGGATCCTGACCGCGCTTTAGGTCAATGGCGAGCTTCAGGCCGGACAGGTCGGTCTCGTCGCGGATGTCGGAGATCTCGCGGAGCTTGCCCGCCTTGATCAGCTCCGCGCATTTGTCGATGACGGCTTCGACCGTTGTCGTATAGGGAAGCTCCGTGATCTCGATGACGTTCCCGTCGGCACGCCACTTCGCGCGCACGCGCAGGGAGCCGCGTCCCGTTTCATAGATGCGCCGAAGCTCGGTGCTGTCGTACAGCAGGAGTCCTCCCGTGGGAAAATCGGGCGCGGCGAGGGTGGAGAGCAGATCATGCCCGGGGTCGCGGATGAGCGCGATCGTCGTGGCGCAGACCTCCGCCAGATTGAACGAGCAGATCATGCTCGCCATGCCGACGGCGATGCCCTGGTTCGGCGCGACGAGGATGTTGGGGAAGGACGTGGGCAGGAGGGACGGCTCCTGCATGGTGTTGTCGTAATTGGGGACGAAGTCCACGGCATCCGCATCGATGTCGCGGAAGAATTCCGAGCAGATGGGGTCGAGCTTTGCTTCGGTATAGCGCGACGCGGCATAGGCCATGTCGCGGGAGTAGACGCGTCCGAAGTTGCCCTTCGATTCGACCAGCGGATGCAGCAGAGCGCCGTTGCCGCGGGACAGACGCACCATCGTCTCGTAGATGGCGGCGTCTCCGTGCGGATTCAGCCTCATGGTCTGTCCGACGATATTCGCGGACTTCGTCAGCCCTCCGGTTAAAAGCCCCATCTTGTACATGGTATACAGGAGCTTCCGGTGCGAGGGCTTGAGTCCGTCAATCTCGGGAATCGCGCGGGAGAGAATGACGCTCATGGCATAGGGCATGAAGTTGCCGGTGATGGTTTCGGTAATCGGCTGCTCGGTAATTTCTGCCGGCGGCAGATTTTCCGCGTGGTGGGATATTTCCTTTTTTCTGGCCATGGTACTTCCTTACTGAATGTGATAGAACCGGACGGCGTTGGCGTAGGTCAGCTCCGCCGCCTCCTCGTCCGAAAGGCCGCGCAGCTCGGCTACGGTTTCGCAGACGCGGTGCATCATGCGGGAATCGCAGCGCTTTCCGCGGAAGGGCTCGGGCGCGAGGTAGGGGCAGTCGGTCTCCAGCATGATCGCGTCCGCGGGGAGGCTCTTGATGATCGGCTCGAACTTTTTCGCGTTCTTGAACGTCACAACGCCGTTGAAGCCGAAGATGAAGCCGAGATTCAGCACATCGCGCGTCATCTCAAGGGAGCCTGAGTAGCAGTGGAACACGCCGCGCACACCGGGAAAGGCGCGCAGCACGTCCAGCGTATCCCCGTGCGCCTCGCGGTCGTGGATGCATACGGGGAGGTCGAGACGGCGCGCCATCTCCAGCTGACGGGCGAATACCTCCCGCTGTATGTCGCGGGAGGTATACTCATAGTGATAATCAAGACCGATTTCGCCGATGGCGGCGACCTTTTCGTGCGCGGTCAGCTCCTCAAGGGCGGCAAAGTCCTCCTCTGCGGCCTCTCCCGCCTGCTGGGGATGGATGCCGACGGCGGCATGGATGAAGGGATACGCCTCCGCAAGCCGCACGGCGGCGCGGGAGCCCGCGAGATCGCAGCCGATCTCCACGATGCGCTCCACACCGTGCTCCCGCATGGAGCCCAGCACCGCCTCGCGGTCGGGGTCGAAGCGTGAGTCCATATAATGGGCGTGGGAATCAAAAAGTCTCATGCCTGTGAAAAACCCTTTTTTTAGTGGATGCGGGAGCCCGCGGGGATGCCGTCCGCGAAGATGACGCGCACGTCGTTTTCGCCCGCGTCGGCCGCCAGCAGCATGCCGCGGCTCTCCACGCCGCACAGCTTCGCCGGGGCAAGGTTTGCGACGATGATGACGGAGTGCCCGATGAGGTCCTCCGGCTTATACCAGGGAGCGATGCCGGAGACGATGACGCGCTCTCCCTCGCCGTCGTCCAGCGTGAGGCGCAGGAGCTTCTTTGCGCGGCGGACGGGCTCGCAGGCCGTGACGCGCGCGACGCGCAGGCTCACCTTCGCGAAATCGTCGATGCCGATCTGCACGTTTTCGGGCGCCGGAGCCGCCTTCTTCTCGGGTGCCTTTTCAGCAGCCTTTGCCTTCTTTGCGGCCTCGGCCATGACGGCCTCGACCTGAGCGGTCAGCGCCTTCTCGTCCACGCGGGCGAAGAGCGTCTCGGCCGTGCCGAGCGCCGTGCCGGCGGCGAGTCCGCCCCAGGTGAGGTTCTGGAGATCCTCCTCGGGCAGATTGTACTGCGCACGGATGCGGGCGGCGGTGTCGGGCAGGAAGGGCGCGATCAGCGCGGCCGCGATGCGGATGGACTCGATGAGGTTATACAGCACGGCCGCCAGGCGGGGACGGTTCTCCTCGGACTTCGCCAGCGCCCACGGCATGGTTTCGTCGATATACTTGTTCGTGCGGCGCAGCAGCGTCCAGATATCGTCCAGAGCATCCGCAACGTGCAGGGTCTTCATGTCCTCGATGGCGGAGGAAACGGCGTTCTCGGCTGTCGCGCGCAGGTCATCATCGAGCGCATCCGCCTTTTCGGGCGCGGGGACGATGCCGCCGAAGTACTTCAGCGTCATGGCATGCGTGCGGGAGACGAGGTTCCCGAGAATGTTCGCGAGATCGCCGTTGTAGCGCTTCATGATCTGCTCATAGGTGAAGCTGCCGTCGGAGGAGAAGGGCATCTCGCGGAGCATGTAGTAGCGCGTGGCATCGACGCCGAAGAGCCCCACGACCTGCTCGGCGTAGACGACGTTGCCCTTGGACTTGGACATCTTGTCCTCGCCGAAGAGCATCCACGGATGTCCGAAGACCTGATGCGGCAGCTCGACGCCCAGAGCCATGAGCATGATGGGCCAGTAGATCGTGTGGAAGCGCAGGATGTCCTTGCCGATGAGGTGGACATTCGCGGGCCAGTACTTCTGGAACAGCTCGCCGGAGTTCCCGTCGGGGTCATAGCCCAGCGCCGTGATGTAGTTGGACAGCGCGTCGATCCAGACATAGATGACGTGGCGGTCATCGAAGGTGACCGGGATGCCCCAGTCAAAGGAGGTGCGGGACACGCACAGATCCTGGAGTCCGGGACGGATGAAATTGTTGAGCATCTCGTTCTTGCGGCTTTCGGGCTGGATGAAATCCGGGTGATCGAGGATGTACTGCTCAAGCTGCGGGGCGTACTTGGACATGCGGAAGAAGTAGGCCTCCTCCGATGCGCGCTCGACCTTCGCGCCGCAGTCGGGGCAGCAGCCGTCCTTGAGCTGCATCTCGGTGAAGAAGCTCTCGCAGGGCTTGCAGTAGAAGCCCTCGTAGGAGCCCTTGTAGATATCGCCCTGATCGTAGAGCTTTTTGAAGATCTTCTGGACGATCTCCATGTGATGGGGATCCGTCGTGCGGATGAACTGGTCATAGGAGACGTTCATGAAGTCCCAGATGCGGCGGATTTCTCCGGCGATGGCATCGACATGCTGCTGGGGGGTCTGACCCTCCTCGCGCGCCTGATCCTGAATCTTCTGACCGTGCTCGTCGGTGCCGGTCAGAAAGTAGACGTCATACCCTTCGGCGCGGCGGAAACGCGCGATGGCATCGGCCAGAACGGCTTCGTAGGTATTTCCGATATGCGGCACACGCGAGGTATAGGCGATGGCCGTGGTGATATAGAACTTTTTCTTCTCCATAGGACTCAAAAAATCCTCAACTTTCCTTGTATCGTATGCGTATACATCCTACATTATACCCCGTATCCGCAAAAAAAGCAAGACATATCCCGGGGCAAACGGGGAATTCACCAAAAAATGCCGCGGAACGGTCTGCTGCGCCCCCTAAAATACTCTCACCCGGAGCCTAAATGCAACGGGCATTTGCGGCTCTTTTCTCGTTGACAAGCCCCGTGGGATGGAAGTATAATAGAGGCGAACAGGAAAGGCCGCGGCATACGCTGTCAATTCACAGTTTCGACAAATACAATCGGGAACTTATCCTGTAATACAGAAGTTTTCCCAATTTTCCACAGAGTTTTCCCCAGACCTTCCCGCCTTTCCCCATCGTGATTAAAAAAGGAGTTATGCTCATGCTGACGATTCCGAAGTGTATTTCACGCTCCAGCTTTGAAAAGAATCAGGAGCTCTATCCCCGCTACGCCATCATGCATTATCCGTGGGCGCCGGAGGAGGGAGCCTATAAGCCCGAGGCGTTCATCCGCACGGCGCACAGCGGCTCCTGCCTCTTTGTCCGCATGTGGTGCCGCGAGTCCGATCCCCGCGCCGAGGTGCATGAGTGGAACGGACCCGTCTGGACGGACTCCGCGCTGGAATTTTTCATCGAGCCCGTGCGCGGAAAGGGCTACTTCAACTTCGAGATGAATTCCTACCCCGCGCTTCTGGCCTACTACGGCGTTTCGACCAACGATGAGCAGCGCATTCCCGTCGAGTGGCCGCGGGAGGACTTCGAGCTGAAATCCCGGCGCTGGCATCACGGTGAGCACGATTTCTGGGAGGTCTGCCTCACCATCCCCTTCGCCGCGCTGCAGAAATACGTCCCGGAGTTCCGCCCCCTGCCGGGCACGGTCATCCGCGTCAATGCCTATAAATGCGGAGATGCCTGCGCCGAGCCGCACTACGGCTGCCTCTTCCCGATCGATCCCGTGCAGGTTCCGGATGCCGCGTTCCACGTGCCGGACTATTTCGGTGAAATGTGCCTTCTGTAATCCCGTCTTTTCCCCCCAGTAAACAGACCCCCCGCTGTCCCTCTTAATTTTCTTCGGGCGGGTCAAAAACCCCATATACATATAAGGAGTGTTGCTTACCAT
>CAVGLF010000031.1:0-16493 GCA_963630045.1 Butyricicoccaceae bacterium
GGCTGCGGTTGACCTCGGTGATCTTCAGCTTGACCTTCTGCTTGAGCAGAGCGGACAGCTCGGCGCCCTTGGGCAGACCGGACTGGGACGCGGGGACGAAGGTACGGATGCCGGATACCATCACGACGATGCCGCCCTTGTTCTCCTCCGTCACAATGCCTTCCATGACGGTATGGTTTTCCTTGGCTTCCTCAACGACATCCCAACCGCGGATGCTGTCGAGCTTCTTCTTCGAAAGCATGCACACGCCGTCAATGTCGCTCACACGCACGACGAACGCTTCGATTTCGTCGCCGACGTGGATGTGATCCTCAGCCTTATAGGTGGGATCGTCGGACAGCTCGCCGACCGGGATGTACGCAGCCTGCTTGATACCAAGGTCAACGTTGACTTCACCGGACGTGATCCCCGTCACAATGCCGGTGACGCGATCTCCGCTGCTCAGTGTTTTAATGGATGCCTCCAGCATGGTTTCGAAGCTTTCTTCTGCCTCGTTCTGCGCGGTTTTCAGTTCCTCTGTCATCTTGTTGACAACCTCCTTCATGATCCATGCCGGGGTGGACGCGCCGGCTGTTATACCGACTCGCTCGCTCTTTTCCCACATTGTATGTGTAAGCTCTTCCGCACTCTCAATTGCATACACGCGCGAACAGTGTTCACGGGCGATTTCCGCGAGCTTTCCTGTATTCGAGCTCGCCCTGTCTCCTAAGACCAGCATGACATCCGACGCTTCGGCCAGCCTTTCGGCCTCTTTCTGCCGTACGTCGGTAGCACCACATATTGTATCAAATTTTTTCGCGTTTGTACACCTTTTTTCGACAGAATTAACGCATTGTTCCAAAATTATCCGTCTTGCCGTAGTTTGGGCGACAAACGCCAGTGATTTTTGGGCGTTTTGACCATTATCGAGCCACGCCTCCAGCTCCTCCGAATCGGCGAAAACCTCCGAGTGCGCCGCATGACCGCAGATGCCCTGCACCTCCGGGTGATGCGCGTCGCCGATGACGCAGACCGTGCGTCCTTCGGCACTCATATCCTCCGCAATGGCGTGGATGCGCGCAACGAACGGGCAGGTCGCATCCGCCCACCGGATGCCCCGGCGGTCAAGCTCCCGGGTCACGGAAACCGGGACGCCGTGCGCACGGATCAGCACCGTCGCACCCGGCGTTGCCTCCGCGGGGGAGGAAATCTCGCGGATGCCGTACCGGTGAAGCGCCTCCAGCGCCAGCCGGTTGTGAATCAGGGGTCCCAGTGTTTCCACGGGCCCCGTACGCGCCAGCTCCTTCGCCATATCCACCGCGCGGTGCACGCCGAAGCAGTATCCCGCGGACTTTGCCACCGTGACGGTCATTTCAGACCCTCAATCGCCTGCATCACGCGCTCGACGGCGGCGTGCTGCTCCTCGCGGCGGCCGTGAACCTCTATGGGCTCTCCGAATACGATGCGCACCGGGCGGAAGTATGTCCGCGCATTCTCGATCCGGATCGGGATGATCGGCACGCCCGTATGGGCGGCGAGGAAGGCCGCGCCCACCTTGGCATCGACGGTCTTTCCCTGCGTCACGCGCGTTCCTTCGGGGAAGATCAGGAGCTTCCCGCCCGCCTTCAGCTCCTTTATGCTCTGGCGGATGGCGTCCATGTCCGCTTCTCCGCGCCGCACGGGGTACGCGCCGAGGCTGCGGATGAGTCCGCGCAGTCCCGGAATGCGGAACAGCTCCGCCTTCGCCATGAAGCGAAGGCGCGCACGGGGTCCGCAGGCTACCGCGATGTACAGCGGGTCGCGCAGGCTCGTATGATTCGGACAGAGGATCGCCGGCCCCTCGGGCAGATTCTCCCGATGCTCCGGGTTCACGCCGTGATGTGTCAGCCGGAAGAACGCGCCCCCGACCGTGCAGACAAAGCGATACCACAGGCTCATGCCAATCTCTCCTTAATCGTACGAATGAGTACCTCGCGGCTCTCCTCCAGCGTCAGCTCCGTCGTGTCGATGTCCACGGCGCCCTCCGCACGGCGCAGCGGAGCCGTTGCCCGCGTTGAGTCACGCAGGTCGCGCTCGCGCATCTCCCGCAGAACGTCCTCATACGCCTGCGGGGTGCCGCGCTCGGAGAGCTCCAGCGTGCGGCGGCGGGCGCGCGCCTCGGGCGATGCATGCAGGAAGATTTTGATCTGCGCATCCGGCAGCACGACCGTGCCGATGTCGCGTCCGTCCATGATGACGTCCGACTCCCGTGCGATGCGCCTCTGCGTCTCCAGAAGGAACGTGCGGACGGCGGGAAGCGCCGACACCCGCGAGGCATATTCCGACGCCTCGGGCGTGCGGATCTGTTCGGAGACATCCTCTCCGCCCAGAAGGACGCGCTGCTCGCCTTCCTTATTGTATATAAGCTCCGCTCTCACGTCCGGCAGCAGAGCGCCGACGGCGGCCTCATCCGAAGGATCCGCCTCCGCGCGGCGCACGGCAAGCCCCACAGCCCGGTAGAGCGCACCCGTATCGACATACAAAAACCCCAGCTCACGGGCAGCCGCACGCGCAAGCGTGGATTTTCCCGAGCCGGACGGCCCGTCTATGGCAACAGAAATCGGCATTGTATTATTCTCTCTCTTTTCCACAGGAATTATATCGCACGGTGCCCGAGGCCGATGGCTACCTCATTCAGATGCAGCAGGCCGATGCGGAAGAACATCGCGACGCTTAAGTGTTCGCCGTAGCGTGCGATGCCGATCTTGCCGCCGACATTGAGGCCGATGGCCTTGTTCACGATCTCGCTTAAGGCCTCGCGCGCGGCGCCCGCCACGCTGCCCTCCTCCAGATGGGAGCCGTCCGTCACGCCCTCGCGCCGGGCCGCGATGACCGCGCGCTCGATGATCTTGTTGATGGACGGGATGAACTCCCCGCCGAAATCGACCGCCGCCGTGCGGAAGTCCTTTGCCCGAAGCCTCTCCCGCTCCGTGCGCTCCGCTTCGCGGTCCGTTGTCAGCGCCAGCGTGATCGCCGCTCTCGCGACGTCCGCGCTCGTGACGCCCTGTTCCTCGCCCATGCCGATTTTATCCGTCATAAGGGATTTGTCCCCTCCTTTTTGTCCTGATTCGCGGCGTGCGGCTCGTGTCCGGTCTTCCCGCGGCGCTTATTTTTCATGCGAAAAGAGGGAAAGCCGCACAGCCCTGTCACCCGTTCACCGCATCAGACCGCGCTGCCCGCCGCGAAGCCCGTGGACCAGGCGATCTGCAGATTGAAGCCGCCGGTATAGGCATCCACATCCAGAAGCTCGCCTGCGATGTAGAGTCCGCGCGTCTTCTTCGAGGCCATCGTCTTCGGATCGACCTCGCGTACGCTGACGCCGCCCGCCGTGACGACTGCCTCCTCAATGGGACGCTTGCCGCGCACGGGGATCTCGAAGCGCTTCAGCACCTCGCACAGCCGCCGGCGCTCCTCGCGCGTGACGGAGTTCACCTTCTTGTGCGGATCGATGCCGGAGCGTCGGACAAGCTCCGGGATGAGGAGTCTCGGCGCGAGCTTCCCCAGCGCATTGGCGAAGTCGCGGCTCTGCTCCGCGGAAAAGTCGCGGAGAATCCGCGCGTCCAGCTCCTCGGGGCTGAGCGCCGGCTTGCAGTCCAGCACGACCCTCCAGCTGCCCTCCCTCCGCATTCTCGCGGAGGCCGAAAGCACCAGAGGACCCGAAATTCCGAAATGCGTGAAAAGCATCTCGCCGAAGTCCTCGAACACGCACTTTTCACCGTTATAGAGCCTGAGCCGTATGTTTTTCAGGGAAAGTCCCTGCATGGCGGCGCAGCCGTCCGCCTCCAGCGGCACAAGCGAGGCGCAGGGCTCCACGATCGTGTGTCCCGCGGCCTGCGCCAGCGCGTATCCGTCCCCCGTCGAGCCCGTGAGCGGGTAGCTCTTCCCGCCCGTCGCCAGAATGACGGCGGGGCTTTCAAAGAAGCGTCCGTCCTCGCAGCGCACGCCGGTCACGGCGCCTCCGTGCAGCTCCAGGCTCTGCGCTCTGGCCTGTACGATGCGCACGCCCCTTGACCGCGCGGTCTTCAGAAGCGCGTCCGCGATATCATAGGCGGAATCCGAGACGGGGAAGACGCGGTGCCCGCGCTCGACCTTCAGAGGAACCCCCGCGCTTTCGAAAAACTTCATCGTGTCGGCGGGGGAAAACTGCGCGAACGCGCTGTAGAGAAAGCGCGCGTTCCCGGGGATGTTCTGCATCAGCTCGTCGCCCGTGCAGTCGTTTGTCAGATTGCAGCGTCCCTTGCCCGTGATGCAGACCTTGCGCGCGATCTTCGGATTGCGCTCCAGCACCGTGACCTCGCGCCCCCTGGCTGCGGCGGTGCAGGCCGCCATCATGCCGGCGGCTCCGCCGCCGATTACCGTGACTCTCATCCGTTCTTCCTGTTCTCCCCGTCTTCTTCCTCGTCTCCGCTCTTCTCATAGACGCCGTACTCGTCCCAGACGTTCTCCAGCTCCGTGAAGACTCTGGACACCTCATCCTTGCGTCTCATGCCGATGGCGATGATGAGCGCGTTGAACAGGGACAGCGGCGCGACGAGAGAATCGACGAACGAGGCCATGTCCGAGCGGGCGTACAGCGCATAGTCGGCATGACGCGCGATGGGGGAGAGCGCGGAATCCGTCACGGCGATGACCTTTGCACCGCGCGATTTCACGAACTCCAGCGCACGGACGGTGCTGGAGGAATAACGCGGGAAGCTGATGCCGTAGACGACGTCGCCCTCGCCCACGCGGAACATCTGCTCATAGAGCTCATTGGCGCCGCCGGAGCAGATGACGCGCACGTCCTCGAACAGCAGCCGGAAGTAGAAGCCCAGAAACTGCGCGAGTCCCGCGGAGCTGCGCATGCCCAGGATATAGATGCGCCTGGCCTGCGTCGTCACGCGAACCGCCGCGTTGAACGCATCCTGATCGACGGAGGAGAGCGTCGAGGAGATCTTCTCCATATCGTCCGTCATGACGGCGCGCAGGATGTTCTGATCGGAGAGCTTGGAGCTTGTGACCTCCAGACGCTGCACCGCCGTCAGACGGTTGCGGATCATGTCCTGCAGCGCGGCCTGCAGCTCCGGATACCCGGAGTATCCCAGCCGCACGGCGAAGCGCACGACGGTGGACTCGGAGATATTCGTCACGGCGCCGAGCCGGCTCGCCGTCATGAACGCCGCCTTGTCGTAATGCTCCATGATGTATGCCGCGATGACCTTCTGGCTGCGCGACATGGTGCCTTGAGAATCGCGAATGCGCGACATCAGATCGCGCGGCATCAGCTCATTGTTCATAGCTTCCCTCACATGTCCTCCTCCTCAAAGCCCCGCACCGCGGCCTCGAGGTATTCGAGCTCCTGCTCCGTCAGCCTGCGCCATTTGCCGGATTCCAGGCTCCCCAGACGGATTTCTCCGACCGCCACCCGGCACAGGCGCGTGACCTTCAGCTTCGCCTGCTCCGCCAGTCTGCGGATCTGACGGTTGCGTCCCTCCCACAGCGTCATCTCAAGCACCGTGCCGTAGGGGTTTTCGCGCAGCACGCGCACATATGCGGGGGTCGTCATGCGTCCGTCGATCTCGATGGAGCTTCTCATGACGGGCAGTCCGGCCGCAAGGTCGCCCTGGACGGTGACGTGATACACCTTCGGGATCTCATGCGACGGATGCGTCAGCGCCTGCGCCAGCGCTCCGTCGGAGGTCATGAGCAGCGCTCCGCAGGAGTTCAGATCCAGCCGTCCCACGGGATAGACGCGCATTCCCGCGCCCCGAACGAGCTCGGATACGTCCTTTCTGCCCCGCTCGTCGTGCATGGTCGTGACGTACCCGGCCGGCTTATTGAGCAGGATGGTCAGCTTCCTTTCCTGTCCGCGCACGGGCTTTCCGTCGACCTCAACGGTATCCGTCCCGGGGTCCGCCCCGTCGCCCAGGGAAGCCGTATGGCCGTTGACGCTCACGCGTCCGGCAAGAATCCACTTTTCAGCCTCTCTCCGGGAGCACACTCCGGCGGAGGAGAGAATTTTCTGCAATCTTTCTTTCATAAAGTTAATTCTAACACATTTTCTGCCGGTTTGCAAGCATTTTTCTCGGAGTGAAAGCGGACGTGTCCACGCGAAAACAGCCTTTTTTAAAATGCCACTTGATTTTTTGCGGACTTTGCGGTATAATAGCGCTACACTCCGTTTGCGGGAGTAGTTCAGTGGTAGAGCGTCAGCTTCCCAAGCTGAATGTCGCGGGTTCGAATCCCGTTTCCCGCTCCATGTGAAAGAGCCCTCTTTTGTTTTGACAAAAGAGGGCTCTTTTCAGTGATATCCGTTCCGGCATATCATTGGGAACAGGAAATGAGTGCCGTGCGCGCGTCGGCGACGTGAGTCTCCCACAGGACGAGGAGCCGCCCCGACTGTACCCGGATGCGCACGGGTTCTCCCAGGGAGTCGTTGCTGACGCCCAGAGGGAAGCTCGGCTCCAGCTCCGCACCGTCGAGCGTATAGTGCAGACCCTCGAGCGTCACGCCGTGCGCCGCACCGCCCGATGCGAAGACGGAAAGGGTACCCGGGGACGTCCGGGGCAGGCAAAGCGTTTCCGAATCGATGAGCGTGGCTGTCCAGCCATCCCCCGTGAGGAAGGCATGCGCTCCGTGCGCCCGCACAAAGGCCAGCGTCTGCAGATTCGCCAGCGTATGGTCAAGCCGTCCTCCGATGCCGCCGTAGATATAGAAGCGGTCGCAGCCGCGCCGGAGTCCTTCGCGCACGGCGAGCAGCGTGTCCGTATCGTCCTTTTCGACGGGATGCCGCACCACGGGCCCCGAGGGAATGAACCCAAGGGAGTCAAAATCCCCGACGGTGAGGTCGGGTCTGCGTCCCAGACGGGCGAGTACCGCATAACCGGCATCCGCCGCGATGAGAAGGGAGCCTTCCTCCGGCTCCGGAAGCTCCGGGACTTGCGTAAGCGCTCCGATGATATAGCAATGCATGATGATTTCGATGCTTTCCTTTCGCCCTCCGGCATAAGATGCCGGATATTCACATGATCTGCAGTATTATACCATATTGTACTCCATCATGCCATATCCGCGGAGAAAATACCGGTACGCATGAAAACGAAATTATCCCGCATGACGGGAGTGCCGTTTGTGTGATTTTGCGGGAGCCCCCCGCGGGAAGGATGCCGTACTGCAGCCCATATCAATATCGGAATATCTATATGACGAAAACGGTATTGCTCCCGCGGCATAATCTGTGATACAATAGAAGACAGCACAGGGAATGCAAATACCTTGTATTATTCTTACTTCAGGAGGCAAAATTAATGGCACGTTTCACTTTACCGCGTGATCTGTATCATGGCAAGGGCGCTCTTGAGGCTCTGAAGACTTTTGAAGGCAAGCGCGCGATGATTTGCGTAGGCGGCGGCTCCATGAGACGCTTCGGTTTTCTGGACAAGGCTATCTCCTATCTGAAGGAAGCCGGCATGGAAGTCGAGCTGTTTGAGAATATCGAGCCCGATCCGTCCGTTGAGACCGTCATGCGCGGCGCGGATGCCATGCTGAAGTTCCAGCCCGACTGGATCATCGCCATGGGCGGCGGCTCTCCGATCGATGCTGCGAAGGCCATGTGGATCAAGTATGAGTATCCGGAAGTCACCTTCGAGGATATGTGCAAGGTCTTCGGTCTGCCGAAGCTGCGTCAGAAGGCTCACTTCTGCGCCATCTCCTCCACCTCCGGCACCGCGACCGAGGTTACCGCGTTCTCCATCATCACCGACTACTCCAAGGGCATCAAGTACCCGATCGCCGACTTCGAGATTACCCCCGATGTCGCCATTGTCGACCCGGATCTCGCCGAGACCATGCCCAAGAAGCTGGTTGCCCATACCGGTATGGACGCCATCACCCACGGCGTCGAGGCCTATGTCTCCACCGCCAACTGCGACTTCACCGATCCGCTCGCGCTGTATGCCATCAAGATGATCCGTGAGGATCTGATTCCGTCCTACAACGGCGACATGGCCAAGCGTGATTCCATGCACAATGCGCAGTGTCTCGCCGGCATGGCGTTCTCCAACGCCCTGCTGGGCATCGTTCACTCCATGGCGCATAAGACCGGCGCTGCGTTTGCCGATTACGGCGCGCACATCATCCACGGCGCCGCGAACGCCATGTACCTGCCCAAGGTCATCGCCTTCAATGCCAAGGACGAGACCGCAGCTGCCCGTTATGCCGCGATCGCCGATTACCTCGAGCTCGGCGGCGAGACCACTGCGGATAAGATTGCGAACCTCATCGCCATGCTGCGGAAGATGAACGACGATCTGAACATCCCGCACTGCATCAAGAACTACGGCGCGGACAGCTATCCGACCGAGAACGGCTTTGTGCCCGAGAACGTCTTCCTCGAGAGACTGCACGACATCGCCGTCAACGCCATCGCGGATGCCTGCACCGGCTCCAACCCGCGTCAGCCCAGCGTGGAAGAGATGGAAAAGCTCCTCAAGTGCTGCTACTACGACACGGAAGTCGATTTCTAAAAAAACATACAAAAAAACGAGCCGCTGTGCCAATCACGGCGGCTCATTTCTTTTTCGTTTATCATATGAAGGAGGACATGAGTCATGCCCGTACGTGATGAACACGGACTTACCGAAGAGGAATTTCTGAAGGAATACGCGAAGAAGAACTACCCCAAGCCCAGCCTGACCGCCGACATCATCATCCTGTCCCGGGATTCGGAGTCCCCGGCCTCCGGGAGCACGGAGGTGCTTCTCGTGCGGCGCAGGAACCATCCCTGTCTGGGACTGTGGGCGCTGCCCGGCGGCTTTGCCAATCCCGGCGAGTGCATCGAGGAGACCGCGGCCAGAGAGCTGTGCGAGGAAACCGGACTGCGCGGCATTCCGCTCAGACTGACCGGCGTGTACAGCAAGCCCGGACGCGACCCGAGAGGCTGGGTCGTAACGGCGGCCTTCTGCGCCGTCGTGGAGGCCTCCGCCATGCATGTGCAGGCCGGAGACGATGCGGCGGATGCCGACTGGTTCCGCATTTCGCTTCAGGACGGCGTCCTGCGGCTGACTCCGACGGGCAGTCACGGGGAGACCCTCTCCCGTCTGGCCTTCGACCACGAGGAAATCCTCCGCGATGCCGTCGTCGCGTCGCACATCGCGTCCCTGTAAAGCGGGGATGCCCCCCAAAAATGGGGGAAAAAGGGCCTCCTGCCATGAGCGGCAGGAAGCCCTTTTTTTTAATCCGGATGAATGTCGGGGGATAAGCGGCCGTTCAGTTTGCCTTCTGCCACTCGCTCATGGATTCCCGGGCGTTCTTCATGGTGATCTTCAGGAAGATGGAGCTCAGGACCAGCGAGACGAACTCCGAAATCGGGAAGGCAAACCAGATCAGCTCCAGCCGTCCCGTGCGGGAGAGCAGCCATGCGACGGGCAGCAGGACAAAGAGCTGGCGGCACACGGAGGTGACGAGGCTGTAGAGCGGGTTGCCGATGGCCTGGCAGACGGAGCCCGCGATGATGCAGAAGCCCGCGAGCATGAAGTGGATGCCGATGATGCGCAGCGCGGGAATGCCGATGGAGAGCATGTGCTCGGAAGCGTCGAACAGGGACAGCAGAGTTCCGGGAATCGTCTCAAAGGCCAGCGTGCCCAGCGCCATGATGCAGATGGCGGAGATGATGGTGTAGACGATGGTGCGCCGCACCCGATCCGGCTTCGCCGCTCCGTAGTTGTAGGAGATGATCGGAACCATGGCGTTGTTCAGACCGAAGATCGGCATGAAGATAAAGCTCTGGAGCTTGAAATACGCGCCGAAGACCGCGGTTGCCGTGGTCGTGAAGGAGATGAGAATCTTGTTCATGGCGAAGGTCATGATGGAGCCGATGGACTGCATGACGATGGAGGGAAGACCCACGCGGAAGATGGCGGAGATGATCGCCCGGTCGGGACGGATCAGGCGAAGCCGGATGTGCACCTCCGGGTTGCCCTTCAGGTTTATGATCAGCGCGACGATGGCGCCCAGAATCTGTCCCATGACCGTCGCCACGGCGGCACCCGCGACCTCCATGCGGGGGAAGCCCAGAAGGCCGAAGATGAGGATCGGATCCATGATGATGTTGGTCACCGCGCCGATGATCTGCGTGATCATGGCGAGCTTCGTCCGTCCGGTCGACTGCAGCAGACGCTCGAAGCATACCTGCATGAAGCAGCCGAAGGAGAGTCCCAGACAGATGCGGACATAGGAGATGCCGTACTGCACGATCTCCTCCACATCGGTCTGAGCGCGGAAAAAGGGCTCCGCGCCGAAGATGCCGATGACGGCAAAGAGCAGGTAGCTGCAGACGGACAGGAAGATGCCGGTATTGGCGGAGCGGTCCACCATGTCCTGCCGCTTTTCTCCCAGAGAGCGCGACAGCAGGGCATTCATGCCGACCGCCGTTCCGATGCCGAATGCAATGCACAGATTCTGCAGCGGGAAGGCCAGCGAGACCGCCGTCAGGGCGTTTTCACTGACACGCGATACGAAAACGCTGTCCACAACGTTGTAAAAGGCCTGCATCAGCATGGATATCATCATCGGAATGCCCATGTCGGCCAGCAGCCGGCCTACGGGCATGACGCCCATCTTGTTCTCTGTCACGGGAGTGCTCTGTTCCTTCATCTTCTGTCCTCGGTTCTTTCGAGATTTCCGTCTTGCTTCGTATTCGTCTCAAAACAGCAAAAAGCTTAACCTAATTATTATACCGCACGGACGGGCTGTGTCAATCGGACAGAACAGAGAAGTCCCCCGTATGCACCCCGCCGGATTCTCATCAGAATCACGAAAACCCCCGCGCACTTCTCTCCCGGACAAATCGGCCTCATGCAAAGGGACAAATGTGAACCGTCTATTGCAACGGCGCGCGTCTTATGGTATAATGAAGCCGAAATTCATACTATTGACTTCCAGAGGTTTTACAGAAGACATGAAAAAGCTCGATATCCGGCTCGTTGCCGTCGATCTGGACGGAACGCTGCTGAACAGGAAAAAGGAGATTACGCCCGGAACGAGGCGGGCGGTACAGGCCTGCGCCGAGAGGGGCATCATCGTCATGCCCGCAACGGGACGTCCGGCCACCGGCTTCCCGGCCGTGCTGGAGGCACTGCCCGGAACGCGCTATGCGCTGACGTCGAACGGCGCGCTGGTCTATGACTTTGCGGAGAAGCACGCAATCTATGAGGATCTTCTGAGCGTGGAGCATACGCTGGAGATTCTGGACTTTGCGCGGGACTATGACCTGATGGTCGACATCTATACGGACGGAAACGGATACTCCGAAAAAAGGAATCTTGAGAATCTGGAGCATTTCTCCTTTGCGCCGGGGATGACCGACTATGTCATCCGCACGCGCATCCCCGTGGACGACATGAGGAGCTTCGTCTCCGAACGCGGCCGCCCCGTCGAGAAGATCGTCTTCTTCTTCCACGAGCCCGCCGGGAAGCCCGAGATGGAGCGCACCCTGGCGCAGTTTCCCTTCCTCCGCGTGACCGACGCGCTGGAGAACAATCTCGAGCTGAATCACGTCACCGCCAACAAGGGCGCGTCCCTCCTGCGCTTCGGCGAAAAGCTCGGAATCGCGCGGGAGCAGATCATGGCGTTCGGAGACGGACGCAACGACTGCGACATGATCCGCGCCGCGGGCACGGGCGTTGCGATGGCGAACGCCTGCGCCGAGCTGAAGGCTGCGGCCGACATGGAGACCCTTTCAAACGATGAGGACGGCGTGGCGGCCGTGCTGGAGCGCTGCGTTCTGGACTGAAATCCGCACGGACAACGATATAAAAATCAAGCGCACGCATGTCCCCCGCCCGGGGTCTGCGGCTCATGCCCCGGGGGAAAAAAGAAGCGGACGCACCCCGCATGTAAGGCACCGTACATACACGAACGCGAAACAGGAAATGACGATCCCTTCCCGTATTATGATTATAGAGTAAGGAGTGCATCAAAATGTTCCGTATCGGTATTCTGGGCTCTGAAAATTCCCATGCCATGGCATTCTCGCGGATCTTCAACGGGCTGGACCCCGCCTGTGAGATGAAGTATCCGGACATGCACGTGGTCGGCTGCTTCGGACACTATCCCGAGGCGAATGAGAAGCTGAAGGAGGCCTGCGGGCTGGACTTCATCGCGGACCGTCCCGAGGACATGCTGGGGAAGGTCGACGCGATCATGGTCACGGCGCGCAACGGGCAGTTCCATCCGGAGTTTGCGCGTCCCTTCATCGAGGCGGGCATCCCGGCGTTCATCGATAAGCCCTTCGCCAACTGCGGAAAGGCTGCGGCGGAGCTGGCGAGACTCGCAAAGTCGAAGAACGTGCCCCTTGTCGGCGGCTCCTCCACGAAGCTCGTATATGACGTGCAGCAGCTGGCCTATACGGCGAAGCGCGGCTTTGAGCGGGTCACCTCCGGCTCCGTCACGGCTCCGCTGAATATGGAAAACGAGTACGGCGGCTTCTACTTCTATGCGTCCCACCTTGCCGAAATCAGCATGACGATCTTCGGCTACGATCCGAAATCCGTCTCCGCCTTCCGCGCAGGCTCCGACGTGACGGCGATTGCGCACTATGACGGCTTCGACGTGACGAATCACTTCATCAACGGAAACTTCACCTGCTACGCCGCGACGATCTGGGGCGGCGAGAAGACCTATGCGCGCTCCATCGATATCTCGATGTGCTATCAGCACGAGTGCGCGATCTTCGTCGACATGCTGCGCAGCGGAAAAATGTCCCATTCCTACGAGCATCTCGTGGCCCCGGTCATCTACCTCAACGCCATCAAGGAATCCTATGAAAACGGCGGCCGCGAGGTCGCGCTCGCTTTCCCGGAAATCTGAATTCCCGGAAATTGACCGCGCAGGAATCGTTTTTACCTCCCAAAAAATACCCCCGATGATCTGTACCCCCAATACCGGACACCCGGTATTGGGGGTACAGCTATATGAAATGCAGCTGTGAGTACAGGCCGGATATCTGCCGGGGTGCACTGCCCCGGAAGGAAAAACGGTCAAAAAAACCCCCCGCTTCTCTCCCCCCCAGGGAAAAAACCTTGAAAAGGGGAGAGAAGCGGGGGAATTTTCTTTTAGCTATGCGAAATCAGGGGGAAAAAGGGTTTGAACTCAGATCTCGGAGAGCTTCTTGTAGTGCTCGTACTTCGCAGCCGCAACGGCCTCTGCCTTGTCGAAGAGCTCGGTCGCGAGAGCCGGGAAGGCCTTCTGCAGGGAGCTGTAGCGGGTCTCCTTGGTGATGAATTCCTTGTACGCCGCGGTCGGAGCCTTGCTGTCGAGCTGGAAGGGGTTCTTGCCCGAGGAGGCCAGACGCGGATCGTAACGGAACAGATGCCAGTAGCCGGCGTCAACGGCAGCCTTGATTTCGGCCTGAGAGTTGCTCATGCCGCCCTTGAGGCCGTGGTTGATGCAGGGCGCGTACGCGACGATGAGGGACGGGCCGTGGTAGCTTTCGGCTTCCACGATCGCCTTGACCGCCTGAGCCTGGTTCGCGCCGAGGCCGATCTGAGCGGTGTAGACGTAGCCGTAGGTCATCGCGATCTCGCACAGGTTCTTCTTCGCGACCTTCTTGCCGGAGGCGGCGAACTGCGCAACCTGACCGATCTGAGAGGACTTGGAGGCCTGGCCGCCGGTGTTGGAATAGACCTCGGTATCGAAGACGAAGATGTTGACGTCGTCGCCGGACGCGATCACCTGATCGAGACCGCCGAAGCCGATGTCATACGCCCAGCCGTCGCCGCCGAAGATCCAGATGGACTTCTTGACGAGCAGGTCGGCGTTGTCGATGATTTCCTTCTCAAGCGCATCCGCTTCGCAGCCGCAGTTGCAGCAGGACTTGCACAGAGCCAGGAGCTTGTCGGCAGCGGCCTTGGAGAGGTTGGCCTCTTCCATGCCGGCGAGCCACTCCTCGCAGGCGGCCTTCATTTCCGGCCACTCGGCGCACTTCTCAGCCAGCGCACGGACGGAGGCGGCGAGCTTCTCGCGGCGGGTCTTGACGGCCAGGAACATACCGTAACCGAACTCGGCGTTGTCCTCGAACAGGGAGTTCGCCCAGGAGGGACCATGGCCTTCCTTGTTGACGGTGTACGGAGTAGACGGAGCGGAGCCGCCCCAGATGGAGGAGCATCCGGTCGCGTTCGCGATCATCATGCGGTCGCCGAAGAGCTGGGTGATGAGCTTGGCATAGGCGGTTTCGCCGCAGCCGGGGCAGGCGCCGGAGAACTCAAGCAGCGGCTGCTTGAACTGGCTGCCCTTGACGGTCTCGGGCTTGAAGCTGGTCTCCTTGTAGGTGACCTTCGCCGCGAGATAGTCGTACTTCTCCTGCTCGGCGGTCTGGGTCTCGAGAGGCTTCATGACGAGAGCCTTCTCCTTCGCCGGACAGCACTTCACGCACAGGCCGCAGCCCACGCAGTCCAGAACGGAGATGCCCATGGCGAACTTGTACGCACCCTTGGGCTTCATGTCGGCCATCTTCGTGTCGGCCGGAGCGCCGGCGGCTTCCGCCTCGTCCAGCAGATACGGACGGATGACGGCGTGCGGGCAGACGAGCGAGCACTGGTTGCACTGGATGCACTTCGCGGCATCCCACTCGGGAACCTCCACGGCGATTCCGCGCTTCTCAAAGGCGGCGGAGCCCTGCGGGAAGGTGCCGTCGGCCATCTCGGTGAAGGTGGAAACCGGCAGGCGATCGCCCAGATGACGGGAGACCGGCTCGAGGATGTTCTCGACGAAGGACTTCATCTCCGGACGGTCGAAGGACTTCTCTTCCTTCGCTTCGCAGCAGCAGCAGTCCTTGGCATCGGCCCAGTCCGCGGGAACCTCGACCTCGTGCACCATGTTGATGCCGGCGTCGACGGCGGCATAGTTCATGTTGACGATGTCATCGCCCTTGCGGCCGTAGGTGTACTTGATGAGGGCCTTCATCTCCTCGACGGCGCGGTCGAGCGGGACGATGTTCGAAATCTTGAAGAACGCAGCCTGCAGAACGCCGTTGATGCGGGTGCCCAGACCGATTTCACGGCCGGCCTTGTAGCCATCGACGGTGTAGAACTTGATGCCGTTCTGCGCGATGTGGCGCTTTGCGGCGGCCGGCAGATGCTCGGAGAGCTCGGCATCGGTCCAGTGGGTGTTGAGCAGGAAGGCGCCGCCGGGCTTGACGTCCTGAACGATCTCATAGGTGCCCATGTACGCCGGATTGTGGCAGGCGACGAAGTCGGCCTTGGTGACGTAATAGGTGGACTTGATCGGGACATCGCCGAAGCGCAGGTGGGAGATGGTCAGACCGCCGGACTTCTTGGAGTCATACTCAAAGTACGCCTGAGCATACTTCTTGACGCCGCCGATGATCTTGATGGAGTTCTTGTTCGCGCCGACGGTGCCGTCGGAGCCCAGACCCCAGAACTTGCAGGAGACGATGCTCTTGGGGGTAACATCGGGGTTCTCCAGAACGGGCAGGGAGTGGAAGGTCACATCGTCCTCGATGCCGACGGTGAAGTGATCCTTCGGCGTCTCGCTCTGAATGTTGCGGAACGCGGCGACGACACAGCCGGGGGTGACGTCCTTGGAGCCGAGGCCGTAGCGGCCGCCGACAACCAGGATATCGCGTCCGGAGGCGGCGACGGCAGCCTGGACATCCAGGAACAGCGGCTCGCCCAGAGCGCCGGGCTCCTTGGTGCGGTCGAGAACGCTGATGCGCTTGCAGCTCGCCGGAATGGCGGCCATCAGCTTGTCCGCGCGGAAGGGGCGGTACAGGCGAACCTTGACCAGGCCGACCTTCTCACCCTTCGCGGTCAGGTAGTCGACGACTTCCTCAGCGGCGTCGTTGACGGAACCCATGGCGATGATGACGTACTCCGCATCCGGAGCGCCGTAGTAGTTGAAGAGCTGGTAGTCGGTGCCGATCTTGGCATTGACCTTGGCCATGTACTCCTCGACGATGCCGGGAACGGCGTCGTAGTAGGTGTTGGACGCTTCGCGGGCCTGGAAGAAGATGTCGGGGTTCTGGGCGGTGCCGCGCAGAACCGGATGCTCCGGATTCAGGGCGCGCTCGCGGAACGCACGGACGGCATCCATATCGACCATTTCGGCCAGATCCTTGTAGTCCCAGACTTCGATATTCTGCATCTCATGGGAGGTGCGGAAGCCGTCGAAGAAATGCAGGAACGGAACGCGGCCCTTGATGGCGGCCAGATGCGCCACGGCGGCCAGATCCATCGCTTCCTGCGGGTTCGTGGAAGCCAGCATCGCAAAGCCGGTCTGACGGCAGGCCATGACGTCGGAGTGATCTCCGAAGATGGACAGCGCGTGGGAGGCCAGCGCACGGGCGGACACATGGAAGACACCGGGCAGGAGCTCGCCGGCGATCTTGTACATGTTCGGGATCATCAGAAGAAGACCCTGAGAAGCGGTGAAGGTGGTGGTCATGGCGCCTGCGGCCAGAGAGCCGTGCACAGCACCGG
>CAVGLF010000032.1:0-7146 GCA_963630045.1 Butyricicoccaceae bacterium
GCATGAAGCTTTCCAATACCATTGCTTCCGTAAAGATCGGCGGGGAGTACTTTCCCCTTGCCGCGGGGGAGACAAAAATCGGCAATCTGAAATTCAGCACCGTTCTTGAGAACAAAGCGGAGGATCTCTGGTCCTGGGTTGTATGTCTGGAAAATGATTCGGAGGAAAAATCTCCGGAGATCCGGGAGCTTCTCGGGCTTGACATGCATGTTCACGCGGAAGGCGCCGCGCGGCTGAATACGCTCCGGGGGGATGACTGCACCATCCGTTCGTTCTTTCCGGAAAGCTATGACATCACGGACGGCGTAACCGTTACCCGTGAGCCGGTGGGCGCCCGGTCCTCCAATACGACGGCCTTTCCGTATTTTGATCTGGAAGACGCCGCCGGCAGCGGCTTTGTATGCGGACTTGGCTGGTCCGGCCAGTGGAAGCTGGACGTCACCCGCAGCGGAGAGGACGTGCATCTCTGCGCGGGCTTCCGGGACTGCGATTTTGTGCTGAAACCCCACGAAACCGTCCGTTCCCTCCGGGTGCTGATCTGTTTCGGTGACGGCGGAGAGGAGAAGCTGCGCCGGAAGTTTGTGCGCCTGCACAGAAGGTATTACAGCCCTGTCCCCGAGTTTGACGGCAATACCTTCTTTCCCTCTGCGGTTCAGTGTTTTGACCGGTACTACTGGGGCAATGATCCGGAAAACGGAAAGCTCAGCTATTTTGAATCGGAGGACGCCCAGCTCAATATCATCCGGAATTCCGCAAGCTGCAGATACATCAATGCGTTCTGGGTGGATGCCTGCTGGTTTGACGGGGCGTTCCGTACCGGCGTCGGCAACTACAGGTACAGCACCGGATTCCCCAACGGACTGAGAAAGCTTGGCGACGCGGCCCACCGGAACGGGATGCGGTTCATCCTGTGGTTTGAACCGGTGCGCGCGATGCCCGGAACAGAAGTGTTCGAGCGCTTCAGCGCCGACCGTACGAAGATCATTCCCAATCCGAACGGAGGGGGATACCTTGTGAACCTTGGAGATCCGGAGGTCTGGCAGTATCAGTTTGAGCACATTGCCGGCGTCATTGAGGAAAGCGGCGTTGACATATACCGGGAGGATTTCAACATCGATCCCTATGATTACCTGAAATCCATTGAAACGCCTGACCGGGTGGGAATTTCGCAGATTCGCTTCGTGGAAGGTATATACCGGCTTTGGGATGCGCTGAAGGAGCGCTTCCCCGGGCTTATGATCGACGACTGCTCCTCCGGCGGACGGCTCATCGACGTGGAAACCATGATGCGGGCCATTCCCCTCTGGAGAAGCGATATGGCCTGCCGCCCGTCGCCCGCGGGGATGCAGAACGAAACTCTGCTGCTTTCCAGATACCTGCCGTACCATCAGGGCAGCGCCTTTGACCAGAGCGCGTATTTCCTGCGCTCCGCGGCCACAACGGGCGTTTCCTGTGAGTTCGCCTTCCTCTCGGGGATCATTGATCCGTCCAAGGAGGAAAACTCTCTGCGCGCCATGTGCGGCGAGCATAAGGATGTGTCGGCCATCAGGCATATCGGTGAATTTGATCCCGCGGGGATCGCGCGGGTCATGAAGGACGTTCGGGATCTGCGGGAGTACTGGAACGGGGATTTCACGGCGCTGACCCCGCCTGCGGAGGATCTGACGGCCATCACGGCGTATACGCTTCGGCTGGACGCAGAGGACCGGGGGATCGTGCTTGTGTTTCGCCGGGAGGAAGCGCCGGATACGTTCACGGTGAAGCT
Organism: Butyricicoccaceae bacterium; assembly: GCA_963630045.1. Lineage (GTDB taxonomy): Bacteria > Bacillota > Clostridia > Oscillospirales > QAMX01 > JAAZKA01. Next base: position 1,766 of record CAVGLF010000032.1, read on the forward strand.
TCCTGACGTCCATGCGGATGCGGAGTACAGGCTGGTGCTCTCCGATGAAAATCTCGCGGAGACGGAGATGGTTGTGACCGGCCGGCAGCTTCTGGACGGACTTGCCGTAAAGATTGAGGAAGCGCCCGGAAGCCTTCTCATCAAATACAGCGCCCGCACGTAATCAGAAAAAACGGATGAAACCACGCACCGCCCGGACATTTTTGGCCGGGCGGTGTTTTTTGCCTGCGGGTTCCTCCGCGCCGCGGGGTACGAAGGGGTGCAGGCAAGCGAAATTTGCATATTCGCCAAAGATTGCATAAACCGCTTGCCAGTCTTCTGTCTTTATGTTATGATCAGAACAGAAAAAGTTCATATGGCAAAACCGGCGAAAGCCGGCGACGCAAAGCTATAGGGGCCCTTCTTTGAGCCAGCCAGTTGCCAACGACCAGATGTCGCTGCTTTTATGCCACGGAATTGCTATGCCATTTCGCGGCTTTTCTTCTGCTCAAAATTCCGAACAAAAGCGCGAAATTAATTGGCGTTGACAAACGGAGTTTCGGGGCTTTTTTCAAAATCGGATGAAGCGGCAAAAATCAAAAAGCCTTGCGGGGACTCAAGTCCGCTCGGGAGAACCCTTTTGAAACGGTAGGAATTGTAACACCATACAAATTATTATGAGGAGGAACACCACATGAAACGCAAGCTTTTATCCCTTGTCCTGGCTTTTGCGCTGGCAGTCAGTCTGTTTACGACCTGCGCGGGCGCGGTGGGTGAGGAAGAACATGCCCTGCAGCGCTGGAGCGAGTGCGGCGTTCTTTTGGAGGAGGCACAGAACTCCGGGGAGAATATGACGCATGAGATGCTTGCAGGACTGCTCGTGCGGCTTCTGAAGCTGCCGGAGAGCTCGGGAAGCACGGACGTGGAACGCTGCATCGCGGCGGGACTGTTCGACCGTGAGGAGGACGCGGAGCTTTCGCAGTCGCGTGCCATGGTCATCCTGGGCCGGGCACTCGGACTGGAGGCAGACAGCACGTCCGACCCGGAGGATGAGACGGGCGGCATGCTCACGGCTATGATTCAGGCGGGCATTGTGAGTGAGGACACCGTATCGGCCGCGGGCGGCGTGAGCCTTGCCTCCGTCGCGGTGCTGCTGGACCGCGCCATCGGAAACTATGTCCAGGAGGACGGCGCGACCGTCAGCGATGAGGGAACCGGCGGCATCACGCTGATTGTTGCCAAAAACGTCACCGTAACGGGCAAGGTCGATACGCTGGTTGTCGCCTCTTCCGAAAGCAGCGTCCGGCTTGACGGCGCGACCGTGGCGAAGGTCAGCGTGACCGGCGAGAGCAGCAGTGTTGTTCTGAACAACGCCGAGGTCAAGACCGTCGTCGCGAGCGGTACAAAGACCGCCGTCGAGACTCTGGGCACCACCAAAATTGAAACCATCGCCGTCACCGGTGCCAGCGCAGCCGTGAAGACTGCGGATGACACCAGCGTCGGCACCATCACCGTCAGCGCGGAGAGCGCCGCCGTCGAAACCTCGGGCAATACCGTGGTCGAGGCTGTCGCCGTGACGGGCGCGAAGTCCGGGATCAAAACCGCCGGAAATACGACGGTCGGGAAGCTGGAGGTCAGCGCGGAGAGCGCCGCCGTCGAGACCACGGGCAAAACCAGGGTCGAGACGATCGCCGTCACCGGCGCGGGCGCTTCCGTGAAGGCGGCGGATGACACGACGGTCGGGAAGCTGGAGGTCAGCGCGGAGAATGCCGCCGTTGAGACCCGGGGCAGCACGCAGATTGAGAGCGTAACCGTGGACGAGAAGGCAGCCGGCACGACCGTCACCACCGGCAGCGGCACAACCATCAGCAAGGTCGAAAACCGCGCCGAGGGCACGACCGTTACGGGCAGCGGCGAGGTGAAGACCGTTGAGTCCAGCCGCGACGTGGCGGTCGGGACCCAGGGCACCACGGTTGAAAGCTCCGGAGATGCCCGGATCACCGTGACCGACAGCGAGGGACAGAAGAGCAAAATCGACGCGGGTACAAGCGGAACCACCGCCGTGCGCCATGTCCACAGCTATGTTTCCGACACCACGACCGCCGCCACCTGCACGGAGGAGGGACTGATGACCTTCACCTGCGAGTGCGGCTCAAGCTACACCCGGACGATTGACGCCGCGGGACACAGGACGGAGGCTGTCGAAGCCGTCCCTGCGAGCTGCACCGAAGCCGGCAGGACGGCGGGCGAGCGATGTTCAGTCTGCGGCGTGACGCTTGCCGGACTGGAGACCGTTCCTGCGGCGGGACACAGCTATACCTCCGAAATCACGACCGCCGCCACCTGCGCCAAGGAAGGCGTCACGACCTACACCTGCGCTTCCTGCGGAGATACCTATACGGAGCCGATTCCCATGGTGGAGCACAAGATCGGCGCGTATACCTATACGAATATCAGCACCCACACGCGCGGCTGCTCCGAATGCGGCTATACCGAGAGCGCGGAGCACAGCTTCGCGGGCGAGGACGGCACCCTGTGTCTGGGGTGCGGGAGCTACTTTGTGAAAACGGATGCAAGGCTGAAGGAAGCCGTTGCTGCCGAAAGTACGGGAGAAACCGGGAAGACCATCGTACTGACGGGTGACGTAACGGACATGCAGCAGGGGCTTTTCGTTGCGCAGAACGTTGCCTTCGATCTGAATACGCACACGCTGGGTACGGCTGCGGGTGTCTGCGTGATAAGCATCACCGAAGGACGGGTGAGCATCAAAAACGGCACGGTCAGCGTGGCGCCCATCGTCAATGGAAATTCAAGACTCAGAGACAGCTGCGACACGATTTCCGTCAGCACGGCATCGAAAAAGAGTGTAACGCTCGACCTGGAAAAGGTTACGGTCATCGGCTGTGAGAATCAGAAGAGCGGAGTCACGAGTGCGACGGTTGAGGGGTTAGCTGCTGACGGAATGTGCAAGTACCAGACCACCGCCGGCGCGGCGCTTAATATCTACGGCGGCGGCCGTGAGACGACCGTGAATATTACGGATTCCACAATCACCGGCGGCTACGGCTCCGCGACAAACGGTACACAGGCCGCATATATCAGCGGCGGATCGAACTTTGCCGTGGGCGGCATCGGAATCAAGTCCTACGGCGACAAAACCGTTGTGAATGTCACGAACAGCACCGTCACGGGCGGAGACTCCGATCTCTACAACGCGGGCAATGCCATCGAAGCCCGGGGCGCTGAAATGAACATCAACGGATCTACGGTTACGGGCGGCTCCTCGTTCAACGCTGAAAGCAACTACGGCATCGGCGGCGACGCGATGTACATCAACGGCATGTTCAATAACGTGAGTGTCACGGTCACAGAGTCCACCGTCACCGGCGGCGACGGCGGACTCAGCTGGGACGGAAGCGGCATCGAGGCCCGGGGAAACGCTCAGGTTACGGTTACCGACTCCGCGGTTCGCTCCGGAGACGGGACAAATGCCACGAAGACGAGCTCCGAAACCGCGATTTGCACACGTGCCGGATCAAGTGACACGACTGCGGTTTCGCTCAAGGGGGACAATACGCTTGCAAGCTCCAACACGGGAAAAGGCGTAATCAATGATATCAACAGCCCGGGCACCGTCGAGATGAAGCTGGACGGAGAGCTCACGATCGAGAAGGGCACGATGAAGAACAATACCTTTGCCGGGATCGGTGAGAACGCATCCATCAAGGTGGAGGAAGGTGCCGCGATTTCTCCCGCGACCATCACCGCCCCGGGCAAGACGCTGACCCAGGGTGAGGACGGTACCTACCGCTTCACGGAAAATCAGTAAGCACCCACCCCGCGCTGCCCCGCAGAAACAGAACGTCCCCATCACCCCGCCCGGAGCGTGTCGCTCCGGGCGGCTTTTTTTCGCGGTATGCCGTCCGGAGCGTATGGCATCCGGCGGGCGCGTTTCGGACAAAATTCGAATAGGGGGACGCGGGGACAGAAAAAATTTACATATTTGCCAAGAGTGACAAAATATGCTTGCAATTTTCTGTACTTTATGATATGATGAGAATCGGTAAAGTTCATACGGCAAAACCGGCGAAAGCCGGCGACGCAAAGCTATAGGGGCCCTTCTTTGAGCCAGCCAGCTGCCAACGACTCCTAATTGTCGCTGCCATATTCTGCCGTGGAATTGCTCTATATTTCTGCGGCTTTTGTTCTATCTGAAAACAGAACATAAGCTCGATTACCATTTGGAGGGGTCAAACACAGGTTCGAAGCGGGGGCTTCGTCCCCGGGGGGAACGAGACACCCCGGGGTGTACGCGATCCTTTTTTAAAAGCGCAAAAAACGGTGTGAGCACCGTATGGGAAAGGGAAAAGAAACATGAAAAAGACACGAAGATGGATTTCCTTCGCGCTGGCACTTTGCATGCTGCTGTCCGTGACGGCGGCGGCCGTGAATTTCACCGATGTGAAGTCCGGGGCATGGTATTATGATTCCGTGCAGTACGTTGCGCAGCGCGGATACTTCGAGGGAACGGGAGAGGGTGTCTTCTCGCCCGAGTCCCCCATGACCCGCGCGATGTTCGTGACGGTTCTGTCGCGTCTTGACGGCGCGGAGACGTCCGACGACGTGCAGCCCTTTGACGACGTGCCCTCCGGCATCTGGTATGCGGGTGAGGTTGCGTGGGCCGTGCAGAACGGACTTGCGAACGGCACCGCGGAGGGAGCCTTCTCTCCCGACAGGAACGTCACCCGCCAGGAGATGGCGGCCTTCATGGCGCGCTACATCGCCTACTATACCGAAAAGCATCATGTGACGCTGCGCGCCATGGGCTTCGGCGCGGAGTTTACCGATGCGGATGAGATCGCGCCCTATGCTCAGGACGCGGTCGCGCTCTGCCGCGTCCACGGACTGATCGACGGTTATACGGACGGCAGCTTCCGCCCCGGCGATACCGCGACCCGCGCGGCTGTCGCGGCGGTCATCCGCCGTCTGGCCATCGCGCTGCAGAACGCACAGCCCGCAGCGGAGGAAGCAAAGGAGGAGACGAAGCCCTCTCAGAGCAGCTCGGATGCATCGTCCTCCGGGACTCAGAGCGGCACGGATACGTCCTCTGATCCCACTCCGACTCCGACTCCGACCCCCACTCCGACCCCCACGCCGACTCCCGAGCCCGGGGAAAGCTCGAGCGAGCGCTCCGCCGCTACGGCCGAGGATTTCCGCAAGGCAGCCGAGGCCGAGGCTGACCGCGTGACGGCGACGATTACACAGGAAAACACGCTCACGGTCTACGACGATGTCGAGATTACAAACAACACCGTCCGGACGCTCACGCTCAATCTGGGCAGCGCGAACCTCGGTGATCTGACCGTCAACTCAAGCAGTGCGACGGCGATTACAATCAAGGG
>CAVGLF010000032.1:7156-16162 GCA_963630045.1 Butyricicoccaceae bacterium
CCCTCACCATCAACGCGCCCAACGCCACGGTGACAAACCGTGTCACGGTCAACGGAACCGTGACGGTCAAGGCCGTGTCCGCAAATACCTTTGATAACTACGCCGAGACCGGCACCATCATCGTGAACGGTCATGGCGCGGTGAATGATCAGCAGTCCAACCCCGCGCCGGTCGTCATCGATGTCCCCGAGGGTACGACGGTAACCGTGAAGGGCGACTCCCGGCAGATCAGCGTAGTCTCCGACGGCGCGAAGCTCACCGTTGCGACCGAGACTGCGCCGAAGGTGGAAAGCACCGCCCAGACGGTCGAGCTGACCGTGAACACGACCCAGCCCGTCACGGTCGCGGGTACGGTGGATACCGTAAAAGCAGCCGTTGCGGAACCGACTCTGAAGGTGGACGGCACGGTCAAGACGGTGGATGCGCCGTCCGCGTCCGCGCTGAAGGTAGAGGGCACGGGTGCGATCGGCACCGTGAACTCGGGCTCGGCGGCTGTGGAAGTGAAAAGCGATGAGCTCTCCGTCGAGACGGTTGCCGCGGAAAACGGCGGCAGCCTGAAGGCACCCGCCAATACCGTAAGCGAAGTGAAGGCTCAGGGCAGCGTTACGCTGAACGCTCCGGTCGAGACCGTGACGGCGGAGGCGGGCACCGTGCTGACCCTCGGCGAGAGCGCCGAAGTCAAAACGGTCGAGGCGAAGGGCAGCCTGACGCTCGGCGGTACGGGCACGGTTTCCTCCGTTGACGTGCAGACGGACACCGCGGCGATTGCCGTGAGCGAGTCCGCAGCCGTCACGGTCGGACAGGTCACGACTACGGCGGAAAATACGCAGAACATCACGGTCACGGTTCCGAACCAGACCATTGAGGTTCAGACCAAGGCCGCGAAGCCCGAAAATATCATGGCCTACGAGCCCGAGACGCTTCCCGGAAACGGGACGATCACCGGCGTGGATGATTCGATGGAGTACGCTTCTGCGGCGGACGGCTCCGGCTGGCAGGAGATCTCCGGAACCTCGCTCTCCCTGCCTGCGGGCACCTATCAGGTGCGCGTGAAGGCACAGGGAGCGCGGCTCGCGAGCGAATCCGTCACCGTGACGATTCCCGCGTCGGTGGGCGTCACCTCGGGCACGGTTCAGGGTACGCTCCATGTGGGGCAGACGCTGACCGCCTCCGCAAACGCGGACGCGACCGGCACGATCAGCTATGAGTGGAAAGCCGGAGATACGGTTGTCGGCACCGCGAAGACCCTCACCCTCGCGGATGAGTATGCGGGAAAGATCATCAGCGTCACGGTGTCGAACTATGGCGGCGCGGCTTCGCATACAATAACAGCCGGCACCGTCATCGTGGACAAGACCGCGCTCGGAAAGCTTCTGGGCAAGGCCGCGGAAATTCGGAAGGGCGTCAGCGTGAAGGATGCGGAGGCCTCCGCCGTCGCGGAAGGCATCGTCTTCGTCTCGACTGAGAAGTCGCAGGCGCTCGCCACGGCAGTTGAAGCGGGAAATGCCGCGTACGTGGACACGGCGAATACACAGACGGTGTCCGCAGCGGAAAGCGGACTCCGCACGGCGATCGCGGATTATACCGCGGCGAAGAAGACCGGCACGAACAACGAGGTCCAGACGCTGCAGAATGACCTGAGCGCCCTGCTTGCGGCCGCGCCGCAGGTCGTCAAGACCGCTGAGTCGGCGGAGATCGTGACGCCCGGAGCGCAGTGGACGACCGAAGCTGCGAAGACTGCCTATACCACGGCCTGGACGGATGCGAACGGGAAGACCGCGAGCACGGACGCGGCGGAGCTCCGGCAGGCAATTTCGGATCTGAACGCCGCCATCACCGCCTATACGAAGGCGATCCGGCTTGGTGCGCAGCTCGACAACAGCGCGCTCACGGCTGCGATCACCGCGGCAGAGCTGAACGCGGCCTCCGTGACGGTAAGCGTGAACGGTACGGACGTCCTGCCGAGCGAGAACTGGGTACCGCAGAGTGTTCTGGATACCTACACGACCGCGATTGACGGGGCGAAGAACGTGACGGCGACCGTGCAGAAGAACTATACGGACGCGCTCAGCACGCTGAACCGCGAGACCGATAACTTCAACGGCGCGAAGGCGGCGGGAAGTAAGGTCGTGGCCGAGCACATCCATACGTTCACCTGCGGGACTGACTGGACGACGCTCAACTCCGCGAGAACGTGCTCCTGTGGCGAGAGCCAGCCCATCGCGGATACCTTTTATATCACGAGTATCGCCGATCTCGCGGCGTTCCGCGATGCGGTCAACGCGGGCACGGACTTCGCAGGAAAGACCGTCTGCCTCATGACGGACATTACGCTCGTGGGAGAGTGGACGCCGATCGGAAATACAAAAAACCTCGCATTCAAGGGAACCTTTGACGGCGGCTACAAAACGATATCGAATCTTACCATAAACGGTACCGACAAGGTTGGGCTCTTCGGTTTCATCAGCGAGGGTGCCGTGAAGAATGTCACCATCGCAAATGCCGCCGTTGCAACCACCGGGGCAACCGCAGGCATTCTCGCAGCTGAGCTCAGGGGCGTACAGGTGGAGAATGTTACGGTTTCCGGAACCGTCAGCTCGGCCTGCTATACCGGCGGAGTTATCGGAAGTCTGGTTGGCGGCAGTATCACAAAAGACACCGTCATCAAAAATTGCGTAAATAATGCTGCGGTTATCACGGGCAACACGGGCAATACAGAATGCATGACGGGCGGTATTGTGGGCTATGCATCCACCCGATACGGCAATACCCTGATTGAAAATTGCACGAATGCCGGGAGTGTTACGCAGAATAGCGGATACGGCGTCGGAGCGGGAGGCATTGTAGGCTTCCTGACGAGCGAAAGTCAGAATACGAGCGGTAAAACCGCAGCCGTGAAGAACTGCACGAACAGCGGAGCCGTCAGCGGAACCGGAAATGTGGGCGGCATCGGCGGAGCAGTCGGCTACTCCGGCGGTGTAGCCGCGTCCGATATGCCTGTTCTGACCGCAGCGTTTACGGACTGCATAAACACCGGAACCGTAAGCCTCGGCACGAAAACGGATAATATCTGCGGCGCGAAGATTCATGTGAACGGTACTGATGCGAGCAGTCACCAGATTGTCATCAATTATACCACAGAGGAAATTCCTGTGACCGCTGCAAACGCGCAGGATTACCTCGATGGAAAATGCGGCTCCATCGACGGAAAGACGCTGGTGCTGGCTGCGGGGAATTATGATACGCTTTACTTGCGCCAGACACCGGACGCCAGCGCCAGGCGTGTTGATTTAGACAATGATACATATTATAAGGCATACTATCGCGAGTTCAATGATGTGACCATCAAGGCTGCCGAGGGGGCAAATGTCACTTGCGATGGCATCAAGGTAGAGGCTGGACTGTTCCACTTTACAAACGCACCTGCTTCCAATCAGGGCGCTATGGGAGACGGCTTTATCAGCTATCTGCCTTTGAGGAATATTACAATTGAAGGCATCACATTTAACAATACCGGAAGCACGGCTGTTGTTCTTCGTGCCAGCTCAGCCGGTCAGGGCAAAGGATCGGATCTCTATGTAAACGGCTTCACCGTTAAAAACTGCAAGGGCACCGGTACTACAGCCAATACGGCTCAGCACTTCTTCTCGGCAGGCGATGGTTCGAGCGATAAGACCTTCTGTGGCATTGAAAACGGTGTGAAGGGATTGAATAACCTTTCCATCATTGGCTGTGAAATTACAAGCTATTATCAGCCGATTTGTTTCAATAACAATTCTGCAATATTGAATGGTTTGACTGTTTCCGGCAATACCTTTACAAGCTGCATTAACAATATTGCGCAGATCAGCAACAAGTACAATTGCGGCGCATTCACATTCTCCGGCAACACCCTTGTGAATATGAACGGCAGATTTGTCCGTATGGCGAATGCGCAGAGCGACGCTGTTATAACTTTTGACAACACAACGGTTACTGCTCCTGAATCATATGATAGTGTACAAGAACCCGAAATCATCAAAATTACCGGTGTGGAAGGTTTCGCAGTGTCCTCCAACGGCAACAGCGGCTGGACGATTGTAACCAACGACGCTACGAAATGGGTCGCAAACGGTGACACGTCCATTCTGACTGCCGGCAATTAAGCCCGGTAAATAGAATCCGGGGGGCGGCTGAAGCGATTGCGACGCAGGAGCATCGTCCGCAGCCCCGGTCAATCAATGAGAGGCTGACCTGGTTTCAGTCAACACAGGTGTATACCCTCAACGCGCCCGCGCGGGGAAACCCGCGCGGGCGCGTCTCGCATGTCCCCCCGCCCCCCGCACGCCCGGGCGCTTGACTTTCTCTTCCCGTGCATGCTATAATAGCCGCGTACGTATGCGGATATGCGGAAAAATAGGGCGGTGCGATACGATATGAAGCAGAAAAACCCCGTTGTGCGCGAGATTTTCTCCTTTTTTCTCCCGATCTTCTTCGAACAGCTCTGTATTGCCCTGTGCGGCCTGCTCAACAGCGCGTCCCTGGGGTCGCTCGGCAGTGCCCAGGTGTCGGCCTTCAACCTCATCGAGACGCTGAACAATGTCCTGACGCAGATCATCCTGGCGCTGGGCACGGGCGTGGCGGTGGTCGTCTCCCAGTACCGCGGCAAGCATGACGCGCACGGCGCGGGACATGTCGCACTCTCCGCGCTGTGGCTGCTCTCCGGGTTCGGAGTGCTCCTGACGGTGCTCATCCTCACGCTGCAGCAGCCCATTCTGGCGGTCGTGCTCGGACGGGCCGATGCGGATGTCTTCGAAAACGGACGCACCTTCCTTCTGGTAAGCTCCCTGAGCCTGCCGCTGTATATGATCTACAGCATCTGCGCCAATGCCGTGCGCGGCTCGGGGGAGCCGCGGAAGACGATGGTGCTCAGCATCCTGACGAACAGCCTCTATGCGCTGCTGTGCCGCGTCTTCGTCCACATGGGGCTGGGCATGCTCAGCCCGGGACTGGCGCTCATCGGCGCGCGGCTTTACGGAAGCCTGCACGGGCTGATGCTCCTGCGGCGGGGCAACCCCAATCTCGCCGTGCCGTCGCTGGCCGTGCGCAGGCTCGATTTTTCCGCCGTCCGCAGCGTCTTCCTCGTCGGCATCCCCGTCTCTGTCGAAAGCCTCATCTTTCAGGGAGGACGCCTTCTGACGCAGACCTTCGTCGTGCCGCTCGGCACGGAGGCGCTGGCGGCCAACGGCATCGCCAACAGCATGGCAAACCTCATGCTCGTGCCCGGAGCGACCTTCCAGCTGGCGCTCGTCCCCGTTGTGGGACGGCATATCGGCTCGGACGACCCCGACGGTGCGCGGCGCGCCGTGCGTGCGGGCGTACTCTCGGCATCCCTGATGCACGCCGTCACGGCCTTCGCGGGGTTCGTGCTGCTGGAGCCCTTCATGGGACTCTACGGGCAGCCCGAGGGCGTGAACGCCGTCATCCGCGACATCATGCGCTGGTATCTGCCCATCATGCCCTTCCTGTGGGGGCTCTCCTTCGTCCTGCCGAACGGCCTGCGCGGAGCGGGCGACGTCCGCTATCCCCTGTATGTCTCCGTCGGCAGCATGCTTCTGTTCCGCATCGTCCTCTCGTGGGCGTTTCTGCGCTTTACGGACATCGGGACGAACAGCATCTGGTTCGGCATGTACGTCGACTGGATCGTCCGCAGCGTGCTCTTCCTCCTGCGCTTCCGCTCGGATCGCTGGACGAGGATGAAGGTCGTATAACGGGGGATATGACGCCGCCTATCCCCCAAAATACGGAGGGACAGGGGAAAAGGCTCCCGATTCGGAAAAAATGGAACCGAATCGGGAGCCTTTCGTCATATGCGGTTTTTTCGACGGGGGGTTATTCGACGTCCACCCACCAGTGACGGACGTCCGTGCGTCCTTCGTCGTAGGCGCAGGAGGCCTGGATGAGCAGGCGCTGCTTCCCCGAGCCGAGCGTTCCGGTTACGAGGTTGTTGGAGTCATACGACATGCCGCCCTCGGCGCCCTCGGGCGTTTCGCGGAGGAAGACGCCGGAATCCCAGTGGATGCCGTCCTCGGAGGTGTACAGCACGAGGTTTTTGGGCAGTCCCGGCTCGACGCAGCCGGAGCGTCCGTGCATGAAGCACAGGCCGTTTAAGTACGCCGTCTGAGGATTGCGGATGCGCTTGGCAAGCTCCGTCTGTGCCGGAGCCGTCCAGGTGGCGCCGGAGTCCGCGCTCACGCAGTAATCCAGATGGTACTCGTCGCGGGCGTTGTAGGTATACGCCGCCAGCATGCCGTCGGGGCTGAAGAGGAGCGAGCCGTAGGCATGTGCCTCCGTCTCGAAGGGGATGGTCGAGCGCTCGGAGAAGGTCAGGCCGTTGTCGCGGCTCACGAGGAGCTTGTACTGATGCTCGGGGGAGGAGCCGAAGAGGCTCTCCTGCGCATCGTTTGCGAAGAGCAGGGCGTAGATGGTGTCCTCATGGACGCGCAGATCGTAGACGCGTCCGGCCTGCGTGCCGAGATTCACGGGCTCCGTCCAGGTCTGCCCGCCGTCCGAGCTGCGGATGACGGTGGGAATGCCCCAGGGCTCCCACGCCGGCTCGCAGTCATTCACCAGGCAGACGACGACGATGGTGCCGTCCGGCGCACGCACGGCCTTTTCGCAGGAGATGGTGTACTCTCCGTCGAGGAACATTCTGGCGGAATAGGGGAGCACCTGCGGCTCGCCCCAGGTCTGACCGCCGTCCTCGGAGCGGCGGTACTCCATCCAGCCGAAGCCGGAGTGTCCCTGATTGCGCGAGCCCGCGCAGTTTGAGTAGAACGACAGGAGCTTCCCGTCGGCGTATTCGACCAGCGCATGCCCCAGATGTCCGGAGCGGCGCTTTTCATGATGGTTGACGTAGGCAATGCCTTCACCGGGGATATCCGGCGTAACGGTATATTTCATAAATCTGCCTCCGAGATTTTATTGACGCGCTCGAGGGGGAAAAGAAAAAAAGGGCGCATGGGGCCGGATAAGCCCTCTGCGCCCTCATGACCCCACATCAGCCGTAACCTGAGCCTGAATTAATAACCTACGGGTGTAGGGCGAAAGCTCTCTCCAGAAACTTTACTGCTTCCAACGTCCGGGGGACGGGGCATCCTCTTTTTCAAAAATCGAAAAGGAGCATGGAGGCCGTTCCGGGAGGCCTGCAAACCATTTTGGAAGTGCGAGCTCTCTGTTTGTTATTAATTGTGGGTTAATAACAAAGACTCTTACACGTACCGCGCAGGAAGTCATTCCGATGCCCCGCCCCAGGTAAAAGGACGGACGCATCGTTTGTGATGTGTGTATTATAGCAAATTGCAAAGGGCCTTGCAAGGGCATTTTCGGTCTTGTATCCAAATTGTAATATAACCGCCCGAAAAAGAAGCGGCGGGAGGACACGCGGGGGGAGCGTTACAGGGATGCACAGATGCCATAGGCGCGGTTGAGCCCCGAAAGGCGGCGGTAGAGCTCGAAGCGGCGGAGAAGGGGCGCGGGATCGTCCGAGGGGCTGACCGTGCCGGTCAGCGAGACATAGTCGCGCACGGCATCGCCCAGACTTGCGTACGCGCCGGAGCCCGCCGCGGCGATGAGCCCTGCGCCCAGGGCTCCCGTGTTCTTCTCACGCGGGATCTCGAGCGTCCGCTGCAGACAGGCGGCCTTCATGCGGTTCATCAGCATGTTTTCGCCGGCGCCGCCGCCCATGCGGATGTTCGTGACGCTCTGCGTCAGCTCCTCCGGCAGTCCCGACCAGATGTGCGCTACCGAGAAGACGACGCCCTCGAAGACGCTGTAGAGGAGATCCTCCCGCGTATGGCGGTCGGAAAGTCCGAGGAAGGCGCCGCGCGCGTCTCCGTCCCAGATCGGCGTGCGCTCGCCCGTGACGTAGGGAAGGAAGATCGGCGGATGAGCCTCGCCGCGCTTCAGCGCCTCGAAGCGCCGGAGGGCGAGCGTCTCCGTCTCGCGGTTCTGCGGCAGCCCCGTGATGCCAAAGCCCCAGTCCAGCGACGTGCCGGAGGAGGCCGTCACGCCGAAGGTCGCGCAGCCGGAGAAAAACGGGGAGCAGATCATCTCTCCGTCGCCCAAAGGCCCCGGCGAAATGAGCCCCACATGCTCCGAGGTGCCCGTCAGATCGAAGGCCTGCCCGATGCCGCAGACGCCCATTCCGAGGAAGGACGCGTGGGAGTCGTTGCAGCCGAGGTACACGGGCGTGCCGGCGGGCAGTCCGAGCAGCGCTGCAGCCTCGTGCGAAAGCCCGGCCGGCGCGCTCAGCGGCTCATGCATCGGCGCGAAGAGCCCTCCGTCCAGCTCCAGCGCGGACAGGAAAGCCTCGTCCGGGTCGCCGTGCGCGGGATTCGACAGACCGTTCCACGACAGCCTGTCCGACAGGAGCCTGCCCGTGAGCTTGCGGTAGAGGAAGTCCTTGGGCGCGAGGACATGTGTCGCGCGCGACCACTCCGCCGTGCGCTCCTCAGCGAGCCAGCGCAGGCGGGAGGCCGGATAGGAGGGAACCTTCGGCAGGGGCATGCCGGTGTGTTCCAGGAAGAATTCCGTGCCGAAGCGCGTCTGCAGCGCCTCGCGCTGCGTCTCGCCTCCGGGGCCGCTCCAGCTGTAGACCGGCCAGGAGTCCTCGGGGCGGGAGGAGTCCTCGAGAATATAGGTGCCGACCTGAGCCGTCAGGCCGAGCCCCGCGCAGTCATGTCCCGCCTCACGCGCGGCCTCGGAGACGGCCTCGCAGACCGCACGCCACCAGCCCGCAGGCGTGTTCCCGAGCTCGGGAGAGTAGACCGCACGGCAGGTGCGCGTCCGTCCGTCCTCAAGACAGGCGGCCTTGACGCTGGAGGTACCGATATCGATTCCGATAAAGTACATGGAGTATGCCAGCTCCCTTCGCATGATCTGATTCGCGGGTATCGCCGGGGGGGAAAAAAAGAGAGATCCGATGCGCGGATGTTTTTTAAAAAAAGTGGGGGAAAAAGGGGGCGC
>CAVGLF010000033.1:0-15936 GCA_963630045.1 Butyricicoccaceae bacterium
TCGGGACGGTCGCGATGACAGTGATCGCCATCTGCGTGGTTTCCGTCGGCATATCCTTCAAGGCAGTCTTCTGTTCATGTGTACCCATCAAGTTTGCATTTTCCTTGATGAAGTCGATGTTCGCCTGAATGCGCTGCAGCATCGTCTGAATCGGGACGAGGTCGGGGTTTTCGATGTAGATCAGAGCGGTGGTCCATTCGTTCCAGTGACCGACGACCGCGCCGAACAGGAAGGTCGCGATACCGGCCTGAAGAACCGGCATGACAATCTGCAGGTAGATTCGGAAGTGGCTCGCACCGTCCACCTTGGCCGCTTCGATCATGGCCTCCGGCACCATCGTACGGATGAAGGTACGCAGGGTAACCACGCTGCCCCAGCCGATGAGTCCGGGCAGGATGTAGATGAAGAAGCTGTCATAGAGGTGCAGGTAACGGACGTTGATGATGAAGCTCGCGACCATGCCGCCGGAGAAGACCGACGCGAAGAAGAGGAAGTAGGTATAGAACTGACGGCAGGGGAACTTGCGGTCGGACACGGCGTAGGAATACAGCGTCGTGACGAGGAGCGACAGCGCAGGTCCGATGACGGAACGCGCGATCGTGACCTCATAGGACTTGACAACCTGACGGCCGCCGATCAGAAGCTGCTTATAGGCCTTCAGCGTAAGCTCCATGGGGAAGAGCGTATAGCCCTTGTAGGTCAGGCTTTCCGACGTGGCAAACGAGGTCATGATGACGACGGCCACGGGGTAGATGTAGGTGATTGCGATCAGTGAAAGCACCAGAACGATCGCGAAGTTGGCCTTCGCCGAAAGTTCGCTCGGCCGATATCCCGTTGATTTTTTATTTTCGTCTTTTTGTTCAAGCTCGTCGTAGTTGAAATCGTCCATGAGTGAGACAGTCTCCTTTCAATAATGCGTTCTTCGTGTAAAAAGGGGATTCGCTCTGTCTTTTAGAAGAGAGCGTACTCAGGGGTCACTTTGCGAACGAGTCCGTTCGAGATGAGCATGAGAATCAGACCGATGACCTCCTTGAAGAGGCCGGAGGCGGATGCCTTGCCGAAGTCAGACTGTCCCTTCAGCGCCTGGAAGATGTAGATATCGAGAACCTCCGTGACAGAGGTCAGCGCACCGGAGTTGCGGGGCACGGAGTAGAACAGACCGAAGTCACTGCTGAGGAGTCCCGAGATGGAGGAGATGAGGTTGATCGTCAGGATCATGCGGAGGTTCGGGATCGTGATGTAGATGGCCTGCTGGAAGCGGTTCGCGCCGTCCAGCATGGCGGCCTCGTAGAATCCCGGATCGATGCCAGTGATGAAGGCCAGGTAGATGATGGAGGACATGCCGATGCTCTTCCAGGCGGACATGAAAATCAGGAAGCCCGGCCAGAAGGGCTTGTTCATGTACCACTTGACGCCCTCGCCGCCCAGAGTCTCGATGATATGGTTGATCATACCGTATTTATGACTCAGGAAGGTGTAGACGATCATGGAGATGGCGGTCATGGACAGGAAGCTCGGCATCATGTAAATCGTCTGGATGTACTTGGCGAAGCGCTTGGAGCGGACCTCGCTCAAGATCATGGCCAGAATCAGAGCGGCACAGGTATTTACGATGATCATGATGACGTTGTACAGAATGGTATTGCGGATGATCAGCGCAAAATCAGACGTGGCAAACAGATAGGAGAAGTTTCTCAGTCCGACCCATTCGCTGCCGAAGATGCCCTTTCTCGCGTTATAGCTCTGGAACGCGACCACTACACCGTATTTCGGCCAGTACGAGAAAAGAAGGAGCGATATGACACCGGGAAGCGTCATCAGGTGAAGCTCCCAGTACTCGCTCATGTGCTTGCGCAGTTTCTTAAACATCGTGTGCCACCTTTCACCCAAAAAAGTTCTTTGCAAAAAGCCTGTCCGGCAGGGGATCCCGTGCGAAAAAAATCATTCCCCGCATCCCCCGCGGTCATGGATTCCTTCATGGAAAATTCCTCCCCCCCAGAGAGGGGCCGTGCGCATTTTCGATAAGATTTCCCGGATGCGTACTCCCCAAAAGGGCAAAACTTCCACATAGGTTCCACAAAACTTTTCGCTTAATATTACCATTATAACTTTCGGATTTCAATGTCGAATGTGTCCAAATATAAACATGGGTATTTGTGCAATATGTCAGTTTTCGTTTTGAGCCGATTTTAATTTTAAAAAATATACTTTTACAATACTTTTCGTATCGGTATTTCAGAAAGTATACACAAAGCATTGTTCCGACTACGTTTACGAAAACGGTGGAATTTCAGCCGGTTTTCATACAAATTAGAAGAAAGTGTTAAGTACTTTTCCGCCGGCTTCACATGTCAAAAAGGAGGGCTCGTACCGGGGAGGGCTTTTCCCCGCATGAGCCGCATTGCCATATACGGGCCGGGGGTAAGGCATCCCTCACCGCGTCCCGCTGCCCGAGGGGATGCACATTCCCCGCGGGGAGCTCTTGCGCACGGGGCTTCTTCTATGGTATAATGGCAGGCATGATCCTACTTTAACGAATCGAGGAATATATCCTTATGCGTATGCGCAAGAAAAAGCATCTGGAGCTGCGGCTGGAGCGGGCGGCGGCGGTCATTGCGGACACCCCCGAGTCCCTGCGCGGGCACTGGCTCTCCCTCTGCCCCGACGCGCGCGAGGTCTGGCTGGAGCTCGGCTGCGGCAAGGGGCGCTTTGCCGTCGAGATGGCGCAGGAGAACCCCGGCGTCCTCTTCATCGCCATGGAAAAGGACGCAAGCGCCGCCCTCACGGGCATCGAGCGCACGGTGGCTTTGGGCATCCGCAACCTGTTCTTCATCATCGGAGATGCCTCGCATCTGCCCGACTGGTTTGCGCCGCACGAGGTCTCGCGCCTTTATCTGAACTTCAGCGATCCGTGGACGCGCGGCAACCGCTATAAGCGCCGCCTCACCTACCGCGGCTTCCTCGCGCAGTATATGCAGGTCGTGCGTCCGGGCGCGTCCCTGTGCTTCAAGACCGACAACCGCGAGCTCTTCCTCTTCTCGCTGACCGAGGCCATTGCCTGCGGGCTGAAAATCATCGACGTGACGCACAATCTGCACGTCACGTCGATTCCGAATGTGATGACCGAGTATGAGATGAAATTCGCCGAGCTAGGACTGCCCATCCACCGCATGGAGGCCGTCTTCCCCGATGAGCCTCCGCGCAATCTTCAGGAGATCCTGGGGGAGAAGCCGCTCTCCGCGAAGACGCGGGTCAATCCCGGTTCCCTCGAGTACGTCGGCGGGGATGTGCGCCGCACGGAGGGCATTTGACAGGGTCTTGCGCCTCTGGGCAAAGACCGCGCGCACCACTCTTGCGTAGGCATCCCACTCCCCTGCCCCGACTATGGGCGTCTCCATGCGCCGGAACATGACGACGGCGGAGTCCACATGGGGCGGCGGCATGAAGCAGCCCCGTCCGACATCCATGAGAATTTTTCCGGAATACCGCGCGGCGATGAGTGCCGGCAGAACGCCCCAGCGTTCGTCCCCCGGATGCGTCAGAAGCCGCTCGGCCGCTTCCTTCTGCACCATAACGGTGATGCGGGAAAAGCAGCCCGCCGAAACCGCGCGCTCCAGCACGGGGGTCGTAATGTTATAGGGCAGGTTTGCGCACAGGCAGGGCTCAAGCCCCGGGAGACTTTCGCGCACAAGCTGCGAAAAATCGAGCTTCAGTGCGTCCGCAAACACCACGCGGACGTTCCCGAGCCCGTGAAGCGTCTCCTCCAGCACGGGGCGCAGACGCTCGTCCGCCTCCACGGCGAGAACCTGACCCGCACACGCTGCCAGCTGCGTCGTCAGCGCCCCATGTCCCGGGCCGATCTCCACAACGCCGCAGCCGGAGTCCGTCGTCTCAGCCGTGCGCCGCGCTATGTCCGCCTCGACCAGAAAATTCTGGCCGAGGCTTTTTGCAAAGCGGAACCCGTGCCGCTCAAGAAGTCCTTCTATATAGGCAGGATGATACAGCTCATTCACGGCTTACGGGAGCACCTCCTCGGGCATTTCGTAATCATCGGGCAGGATATACACCGCGGCCTTTCTCCGTCCGAACTCATAGCATTCCGCATAGGTATCGTAGTACAGGTCGATGCGGTAGCGCTTGATGAGTCCTCCCGTGTCCTCGGCGATGCAGAAGCCGTAGACCCATGAGCCGTCGGGTGCTACGACATAGAGCTTGGAATTTAACGGGATGTAGCGCGGGTCTACGGCGATTTCCCCGTAGCGCGCCGTCGTGCCGGTCTTCGTGATGTTCCAGGTCTGCCCTTCGCAGGTATAGGCCGTCGCGTCGACGTCGATGCGCGACACATATTCCAGGACCGTGCCGTCATAGAGCGTCAGCGTGTGGTTCTCGCTGTCCTCCGTCGGAGGCGCGTAGATGCCGACCTCCAGCTCCTCGGTCACGGGCTCCGACTCGCGCACGCTCGTCACAAGCGTCCTGTCGTATTCCTCCCCGTTGTGCAGCGTCACCTCGTAGGTTCTGGCGAGCCGTCCGGGCTTTCCCTCCTGCAGGACGACCGTCTCGCCCACGGGCTTTTTGTCGTTTTCCGTGCGTACGGTCTCATAGGGGATCTCCTCGTACTCCGTCACGGTTTCCACGCTGACGCGGGTGATCTCGATATCCAGCCCCGCGTAGAGGGGATCCTCCCGCTCGCAGGAGAGGATGTCCCGCTCCCCCAGCTCGATTCCGGCGTAGTCCAGCGCATCCTGCACCGTTCCGCCGGGTACCGTAAGACGCACCTTCTTCGTTCCGTCGGCGATCGTCAGCTCCACGTCGCCTCCGACGTCGATGTACTCCGTCTCCACGCCCAGTGTGCCCCGTCCCAGCGTATAGCGCCGCACGGCGGGTGCCTCCGGGATCGGGCAGCGCACGGTTATGAGCACGGCAATCAGCACGGCGGAGACCGCCAGCATGGCAAGCACGCCCGTCAGCCGTCCGAAAATCGGTTTATTCCCCTGTATCGGGTCTTCCATCATCCGTTATATCTCCCTGAACGTATAATCAGATCGGGCTCTGGCTTTCATTATACCACAGCTCCGCATGCCGCGCAAGAGGGGGCTTTTCCCCTTCTTTTTGGGCACAAAAGACGGTCCCCGGAGGATCAGGTTTTTCCTCCGGGGACTGCATTTTTGCGTCCTGCTTATGCCTTGTGATGCAGAGCCTCCAGCTTTGCAAAGCGCTCGGGGTCGATTTCCCGCACCATGTCCGCAAGCTCGCCGTCGCTCATGACGGTGTTGCGTCCGAAGGCATATTCACGGTCGACCTTCTCCTTGACGGCGGCGATCAGCGGATCCTGCTTGGCGACGGCATCCGGCGTGCCCAGAAGCCGGAAGTAGCCGTTGAGCCAGTGCGCGATGCCCGCGAGTCCGCTGTGCACATCGACGGCAACCGTCGCGGGGCGGTTCAGTATCTTCGCGGTGTCGAAGATGTTGTAGATCTCCTCATCCTTCAGAAGGCCGTCCGCGTGAATGCCGGCGCGCGTCACGTTGAAGTTGCGTCCGACAAAGGGCGTCTGCGGCGGAATCTGATAGCCGATCTCCTCCTCGAAGAACTGCGCGATCTCCGTGATGACGGAGAGATCCATGCCGTCCGTCGTGCCGCGCAGCGAGGCGTACTCCATCACCATCGCCTCCAGCGGGCAGTTGCCCGTGCGCTCTCCGATGCCCAGAAGCGTGCAGTTGACGGCGGAGCTTCCGTAGAGCCACGAGGTCGTAGCGTTCGTCACGGCCTTATAGAAGTCGTTGTGTCCGTGCCACTCGATCATGCCGCTGGGGACTCCGGCGTAGTGCATGATGCCGTAGATGATGCCGGGGACGCTGCGCGGGAGCGCGACGCCCGGATACGGAACGCCGTAGCCCATCGTATCGCAGCAGCGGATTTTCACGGGCATCTTATACTCCTCGCCCAGCCTCTGCAGCGCCTCCGCGAGCGGGACGACGAAGCCGTAGAAGTCCGCGCGCGTGATGTCCTCGAAGTGGCAGCGCGGACGGATGCCGCGATCCATGACGCTCTTGACGATGCCCAGGTACTTATCCATCGCCTGTCCGCGGGTCAGTCCCATCTTATTGTAGATGTGGTAGTCCGAGCAGGACAGCAGGATGCCTGTCTCCTCAAGCCTTAAATCCTTGATGATCTGGAAGTCCTTCTCATTGGCGCGGATCCAGCTCGTGATTTCAGGGAACTCATAGCCCAGCGCGCGGCATTCCTCGATCGCGCGGCGATCCTTTTCCGTATAGACGAAGAACTCCGACTGGCGGATGAGTCCGCGCGGGCCGCCCAGGCGGTGCATCATCTGGAAGAGCTTCACAATCTGTCCGACGGTGAACGGCGACATGGCCTGCTGACCGTCGCGGAAGGTCGTGTCGGTGATCCACCACTCCGCAGGCGTCTGCATGGGCACGATACGGTGGTTGAAGGACACCTTCGGAACGTGCTCGTAGTCAAACAGATGCCGGTACAGATTCGGCTCGTCGCGATCCTGCAGCGAATAGCGGTACGCGGACTGCTCGAGCAGGTTGGTGCGTCGGGAGTACTCCAGCGCCTGTGCGGTGTAGTAGTTCTCTTCCGTTATCTTATTCTGTTCATTCTGCATATTGTATCTCCCTTCCGCATCATTTCGGCGCCCGTCCCGGGTGTCGTCCGAGATGAAATGATTTGTTCCATTATACACGAAATACCGCGCTCATTCAAGCCCGATTTCGACCAAATTCCGACATGGATTCGGGCGCTTCTTTGTCGCACCTTCTCCCGCATTCACCCGCCGTGATGAAGGATTTGGCCGCCGCGCGATTCATTCCTTTACGGTTCCTTCTTCTGGCCTCCGGTTTTGCGGACCTCATCCCAGTAGCGCTTCGCCGTCTGCTCGAGCTTGTTGTCGCCCCAGCGGTAGTACACGGTATCCCGCAGCGCATCCGGCAGATACTGCTGAGGCGTCCAGTCGTGGGCATAGTCGTGCGGGTAGCGGTACTCAAGCCCCCGTCCCAGCTTCGCCGCTCCCCCGTAATGCGCGTCCTGCAGGTGGGGCGGCGGATTGGGGGTCTTCCCCGCCGCAACGTCGGCGGAGGCCGCCCAGACGGCGCAGGCCGCCGTGTTCGACTTCGGCGCGGTGCACAGGAGGATGACGCCCTCGGCCAGAGGCAGCTGCGCCTCGGGAAGTCCGACCTGCAGTGCCGCATCCACGCAGGATTTCACGATGGAGATGGCCTGGGGATAGGCAAGACCGATGTCCTCCGCCGCTGTGACAAGCAGTCTGCGGCAGGCGGACTGCAGATCCCCGCCCGCCAGAATCCGCGCCAGATAGTACACGGCGGCATTCGGATCCGAGCCCCGGATGGACTTCTGGAAGGCACTCAGAAGATCGTAGTGCGTATCCCCGTCTCGGTCGTAGCGCATGTTCGAGCGCTGCGTCACGGCACGGGCATCCTCCAGCGTCACGCGCGCGAGCCCCGATTCATCGGGACGGGAGGCCGCGCAGAGGAATTCAACGGCATTGAGCGCCTTGCGCACATCCCCTCCGCAGGCTTCGGCAATGTGGGCGGACACGCCCTCCTCCGGCTCGAACGTCTGCCCGATGCGCTCGCCCTCGAGCCGGAAGGCGCGCAGCACGGCGCGTTCGACGTCACGGGGCTCCAGCGGCTTGAATTCGAAGATCGTGGAGCGGGAGAGAATCGCGCTGAAGATGGTGAAATAGGGATTCTCCGTCGTGGCGGCGATCATCGTGATGCGTCCGTCCTCCAGAAACTCAAGCAGGCTCTGCTGCTGCTTTTTATTGAAATACTGGATTTCTTCCAGATACAGCAGCGCGCCGTTTAAGCCCTCAAAGCCGTCCAGGCTGTCGATGATCTGCCGGATATCCGCGATGGTGGCGGTCGTCGCGTTCAGTCTGTACAGCTTCCGCTGCGTCGTGCGGGCGATGATCCCGGCAACGGTCGTCTTTCCGGTTCCGGAGGGACCGTAGAAGATCATATTGGGCAGATGCCCGCTCTCGATGGCGCGGCGCAGAAGCGCATCCCTTCCCAGAAGATGACGCTGCCCCACGACCTCGTCCAGCGTCTGCGGACGCACGCGTCCTGCCAAAGGCTCCAGCATGAGGAGTCCCTCCTTCCTTCCCTCTCTCTTTTTTTCTCCTTCACGCTACGCAGTATACCACATCTTCCGGAATTTCGCAAGGCATGCACCCGCGTGTCCCTTTCCCCACCCTCGTCTGCCGGGCGGATCCCGCACACGGCAGACTGCGCGAATTTTACCGAAGCTGCTGCGAAATAAATGTCTATTCTGCCCGAAAATCATTGCATATTCCGTCCGGGCTATGATATAATGAATCACCCGAAGACGCGCGCGGCGCGCGAATAATCTGCAAACGGAGGATACGCATATGCCTATGAAGGACAGAATCATACCGATTCCCCGCAGCTATACAAAGCTTCCCGGCGATCCGGTCGTTCTCGGTGTTCCGGGAAAGGCCGGCTTCCGGCTGATCCGTACAATCGACTCAGGCTCCGGAATCCTGTCCACGGCCGCGGCGCTGCTGTGTGAAAAACTCCGCGGGCTTTTGAACGTGTGCCCGGAGGAGGCCGCGGGACCTGTCCCGATCACGCTGACGCTTGCAGACGCGCCGCAGGGTGTCTGCAACTCAGAGCAGGGATACGCGCTGCGCATCGAAGGAGACGGCGTGACCGTCACGGGCTTCGGCGAAACGGGACTTCTCTACGGTGTCGTGACGCTTGTGCAATGTCTGGAGCTCCGGGGCGGGGAGCTTCTGCTGGAGCCCTGCGAGATCCTCGACTGGCCGGATCTGCGCACGAGAGGACACTTCATGGAGAGCCGCTACGGCTCCAACCTGATGACGCTTCATGACTGGGAGCATGTGGTGGATCACATGCTCTCCATGAAGCAGAATCAGCTGGTCATATCCGTCTACGGCTGCTGGTGCGTCCAGTACGACGGACGCGTTTCCGAGTATCTCTACCTCCCGATACATCGCTATCCCGATCTCCGTACGCCCGTTGTGCGCCGCTACTGGTCGCCGGCGAGGAATGCCTGGGTGGACGAGGAGACGGACGTGCCGATGGTGCGCGAGGACTTTTTCGGCGACCTCATCGCCTACGGCCGCGCCCGCGGCGTCGAGGTGCTCCCGCTCTTCAACTCCTACGGGCACAACACACTCATTCCGCGCCTGTATCCGGAGGTCTCCGCGAAAAACGAGGACGGTACGCCGACCTTCCACGGCTTCTGCACGCACAACGAGAAGACCTATGAGATGATGTTTGGCATCTACGACGAAATCATCGACCGCTACCTGAAGCCCAACGGCATTGAGAGCTTCCACATGGGACTCGACGAGGTACACGGAGGGAACGCCTGCTACGCCCCGGATATTCAGGCGTACAGTGCGGACATCAGCCGCAAGCCTCCCTTCCGCGATGCACGCTGCCACTGCCCCGCCTGCCGCGATGCCGAAAAGGAGGACCTGTACATCGAGCACGCCGTACGCCTCATGAAGCACTTAAAGGAACGCGGCATGAAGAATATCTACATGTATTCCGATATGCTCGTCCGCCGCGACTGGGGCGATGAAGAGCACGACTCGACGGAGAAGATGATGCGCGCCATAAAGGAGGCCGGGCTTGAGGATGCCGCCGTCATCGACTGGTGGACGTATTCGGATTATCAGAAGGGACTGATGTTCCAGTCCACGCGTCCCGAGCAGGGACTGCGCCGCACGGTGAAGCCGTGGAACGGGTACTACCACTGGAACATGATCAGCTATCCGCTGAAAAATGTCTATCTGCTGGCGAAGATGGCGCATGAGGAAGGCTGCGAGGGTCTGCAGAGCTACTCCGCATGGGATGAAAGCTATGACCGCGTCCACGTCGCCCAGGCGGATTACGCGTGGTGCTTTGAAAACTGCGGGCTGCCCGACGATGTGACGCGCAGCTACGCCCGCGCCCGCTTCGGCGCGCAGTACGAACCTGCGCTCCGCGCCCTCGGGCTGCAGGATGCCATGCTCTCCACCGCGGGGCCTGAGGATCTGCCCTCGAATTACAACATTCTCATGGGCACGCTCTCCTATTACTTCTACAGCTACGTCCGTGAAGGTGTGCCCTACCCCCGCTCCTTCCCCGGCGAGCCGATGTCGAAGCTTCTCGGAGCGCGTGAGTTCTACGAGAAGGCTCTGCTGTCCCTGAACGCCATGGCGCGGGAAGCGGGCGCGCTCTGGGAGGAAATCGCGCAGGACGAGCGCGTCGACACGCGCATGGCGCGCCGCTATGCCTGGGATGCCCGGCATATCGAGGTGCTGACGGGCGACTTCCTGGCGCTCCTGCGTATGTACGATCTCTACGGCACGGGCTCCGTCTGTGCCTGCCGCGCCGCGAAGATGGCGGATATCGCGCTTGAGCGCAAGCTCTCCCGCCTTCGCCTGATGAGCGCGTTCGAGCGGACGAAGGAGGACTTTCTGGCGGCGTCCCATCTGCGCAACCACAGCATCTATATGCAGTTCTTCGCGGATCTCGAAGCGTATCTGCGCCGCACTCCGGCACAGGACATCACGCTCGACTTTACGGATTTCAGCCCTCTTGAAAGCGAAGCCTTCAAAAAACTGCGCTGACATCCCGGCATTCCTTTCCCGAAAGTAAAAATAATCCCCCGTACGCCTCAAAAATCCCTTCAGGAAGCGTACGGGGGATATGTTTTTTGGGGGTGCGAAGGATGCCCCGCCGGTTTACAGCGGACGGCCTTCGGAGTCAAACAGCGGCAGCTTTCCCAGACCAGAATCTTGATGTCGGGGCGCTCGGCCGCGTCTCCCTCGGCAAGGACGGCCAGCTTTCCGACGATGATGCCGCCGGCCTGATTCACCAGAGTCTCCACCGCGCGCAGGGACTCGCCCGTCGAGATGACGTCATCCACGATCAGGATGCGCTTGCCGCGGATCTTCTCCGCCTCGGCGGTATCCAGATACAGATGCTGCTCCTTCTCCGTCGTGATGGACTTCACGCGGGTCTCGAATACGCCGGTCATGTAGAACTTCGGCATCTTGCGGGCGATGAAGTACTCGTTCTGTCCGCTCTGACGCGCCATCTCATGAATCAGCGGGATGCCCTTGGCCTCGGCGGTGATCATGTAGTCGTACTCCGGCGCGAGCTTCAGAAGCGCTTCGGCAGCCTTCACCGTCAGCTCCACGTCTCCGAACATGACGAAGGCCGCAATCTGGCGCTCATCGTTCAGCGGGCAGAGCGGAAGCTCGCGCACGAGCCCCGCGATATTGCATTTGTAGGTCATCATGGTTTTTCTTTACTCCTTATATTGATCAGATCAGTCCGCGGTCGTAGTCTTCCATGAACTGCAGGATGTCCCGCATCGGCTTGATGCCGGTGCTTGCACCCGCTGCCATGACGCAGTGCGTACCGACGGCATTTGCAAAGCGTGCCGCGCGCTCCAGCTCCCAGCCCTGCGAGAGAGCGGAAAGAAATCCGGAGCAGAAGGAATCTCCCGCACCCGTCGTATCAACCGCCTTGATGCGGCCGTACGTCGGAATCTCGAGCCGCTGTCCGTCCCGGGTCTTCACAAAGCAGCCCTTCTTGCCCACCTTGAGCACGATCGTATGCGGTCCCATTCCGAGGAAGCGATCCGCGATTTCGTCGGGGTCGGTCAGACCGCCCGAAAGCTCAATGGCCTCCTCGATGGAGGGCATGAAGTAATCGATGTACGGCATGGAGGGGCCGACCAGCTCCATCCAGCGTCCGGTAGAGTCCCAGCAGACGTCATAGGCCGTGGTCTTGCCCATTTCCTTGCACTTTTTCAGGAATTTTGCGCACTCCGCGCCGTCGAATTTCGGCATCAGCAGGCAGCCCGTGGCGAAGACGATATTCGTCTGATCGATGATGCCGTAGTCCACATCCGCCTCGACGAATTCCCCGTTGGCTCCGATGGAGTGCAGGAAGGAGCGCTCCCCGTCCGCGCCGACGAGGGCGAGGCTGGAGGAGGTCGTCGCATGCTCATCGATCCGTACTCCGCGGGTCTCCACGCCCTGCTCCTGCAGCGCATTCTTCATGAAGCTGCCGAAGCCGTCCGCTCCGAGCTTTCCCAGCACTGCGGATTTCAGTCCCAGCTTCGAAACATTGATGGCGCAGGTAGCGGCGTTTCCGCCCGTATGCAGGCTGATCTTATCGACAAGCTCCAGCTTGCCGCGCTCGGGCATCTTGCGTATGGGCTTTGCCAGACAGTCGGCAACGAGGATTCCGACGCTTACTACATCGTACATGTCCTTCTCAGGCTCCTCTCTTGTGTGTATCATGAGCGGTTGCTCCCCTTATTTTTCCGGGGACAAAAGGGGACTCAGACGATTTTCTTCGTGTTCAGATACTCCGCTTCCAGATTCTGCGCGGCGGCGAGAACCTTCTCAAGGCTTTCGCGGCGGCACATCATGCCGTAGAAGGTCTTGATGTACTGTGCGCTTCTGGATTTCAGCGACAGACCCATGTGGCGGGTCAGCACGGCATCCACGCCCTCCAGCTCCAGCATGCCGCGGATGTACTCGGTTCCCTCGTCGTTCTCCGCGCGGAAGCACATGGCGGCGGCGGCTCCGACACAGATGTACATCGTCGGCACGCCCTTCTCCTCGCAGAGCTTCAGCGCTCCGGCAAAGCGGTCCGCGGAGCCCAGCTTGCGGCCGGTATCGCGTCCGACACGCGCGACGGTGTCGCCCAGCGCACGGTTGCCGAAGCGCAGGAGCAGATCGTCGATGTGTTCCAGCATGGCCTCCAGCGGATAGTCGAACTCCCGCGCCAGCGCACGGGCGCTCTCTCTCATGGCGCGCTCGGCAATCAGCTTGACGCAGGGGTTTTCGGACGCCTGCCAGATATACTTATCCTTCAGGAGCCCGCCCAGATACGCGCAGGTGGCATGACCCATGTTATGGATGAAGAGCTTGCGGCGGATGAACAGGGAGAACGGCGAATAGGGGTAGAGGTTGTCGATGTCGGGCAGCTCGCCCTTCCAGGCGGCGCGGTCTATGGGCAGCTGGCAGTACTTTTCCACGCAGACGCGCAGCGGATCGCCCTTGCGCATCGAGTCGGTCATCACCGGCACCATGCGTCCGATGGACGCCTCGACCAGACCCACGCGCTCGTCGAACAGCTTCTTCTGCCCTTCGTCGAGACGCTCGAAGATCAGCGAGTGCATGACCTTATCCGCGTCAAGCAGGTTTTCGCAGATGATGATGTTGAACGGTCCGTCGTTGCCTCTCTCGAAGCGGCGCAGGATGCCCTTCACGATCAGACCCACGATGTGCGGCATGACGTTGACGCCGACCGCCGTAGCCATGCAGTCCGCCTGCGCAATCGCCTCCGCAACCGCCTCGGCATCGCGTCCGTCCACGCCGGACACGCCCGTAATCCACTCGTCCTCGCTTCCCTTGCTCGAGACGATTTCCACGGGGTACCTGTGGTCGCGGTTCAGCGTATCGATGACCGCCATATTGACATCCACGAACTGAACCTCATAGCCGGCGGCGGCAAACGTCGCGCCGATGAAGCCGCGTCCGATGTTGCCCGCGCCGTACATGACAAATTTCTTCATTGCATACCTCTCCCCTGTATGAATAATGAATGAAAGCCTTTTTTCGCTTTTTTAAAAGGAAACAGCGGGTTATCGTTTACGGTACCCGGGGGGTGCCGCGCTTTTCCGGCGCCGGCTGCCGCAGGAAGTCCTGCACCTCATCCGCCTTCGGGACGGCTGCCGCAGCTCCGGGCCGCGTGACCTCCAGCGCTGCGGCCGCCGCGGCGATGCGCATGGCCTGCTCCACGCTTCCGGATGTCATGAGCTCCGCGAGAAAATATCCCGTATAGGTATCCCCCGCGCCCGTCGTGTCCACGGCCTGCACGGGCACAATTCCCTCATGCAGCACCCTGCCCTCATGCAGAGCCAGCGCGCCGCGGGTTCCCAGTGTCAGAACGATCAGCCCCGGACAGAGCCTTCCCAGCGCCCGGAGCATCGCTTCGGGCTCCGTCTCGCCCGTGAGTCCCCCGCCCTCCGTCTCGTTGACAAAGAGCAGATCCACAAGCTCATACGGATACGCCCGCGCCTCCGGCGTAAAGGGTGCGCAGTTGAAGGCCGTGTACATGCCCCGCTCATGTCCCGCGCGCAGAATTTCCCCCACGGCGTTCAGCTCGTTCTGCACGAGGAGCACGTCCCCGGGACGCGCCCGCTCCAGTGAGGAGCCGATCATCTCCCGCGTAATCTCGCGGTTCGCGCCTCCGAAGAGCAGGATGGCGTTCTGTCCGGAGTGCCCGTCCACCTGAATCACCGCATGACCCGTGGCACTTTTCTCATCGACGACGATGCCCGAAACATCCGCGCCCGCGTCCCGCAGCAGCTCCCGCAGGAAAAGTCCGTCCGTGCCGATTTTCCCCAGATGCACCGTCCGCACACCCGCTCCGGCCAGCGCGACCGACTGGTTGAGTCCCTTGCCTCCCGCGCCGAGCCGCGGGCGGAGCGTGTCGATCGTCTCTCCCGGCCGCACGATATGCTCCACGCCGTAGACATAATCCATATTCAGGGAGCCGAAATTGTAAAAGGTTCTGTTCCCCATACTGCTTGACATTTCTCCCGAAAAAAGGTAATATAAGACGATATTACGTCATATAGATGAACCCGGGACATCTTGGGAGGGGTTTTTCCTTGCGCTGCGCCTGCATTCACGATCTCGCCGGCCTCGGGCACTGCTCGCTGGCGGCCGTCATCCCCGTACTCTCCGCGATGGGCATTCAGGTCTGTAGTGTTCCCACCGCCGTGCTTTCCAGCCACACCGGAGGCTACTCCGGATACACGTTCCACGATTTCACGCCCGAGCTTCCCGCCTATATCGCACACTGGAAGTCCTGCGGCGAACGCTTCGAGGGCATCTATACGGGCTTTCTGGGAAGCCATGAGCAGATCGAGCTGGTACAGGGCTTTCTGCGCGGCTTTCGCGCGGACACCTGCGTCGCGGTGGTCGATCCCGTCATGGGCGACAACGGACGCATCTATGTCACCTATACCCCGGCCATGTGCCGCGGCATGCGCACGCTCGCGCACGCGGCTGATGTCATCACGCCCAATCTGACGGAGGCCGCGGTGCTTCTGGGAGAGTCCTATGCGGATGCGCCGACCGGCCCCGAGGGGCTTCTTTCATGGGCAGAGCGGCTGTCCCGCGAGGTTGCGCCCGGAGCCGTCATCACGGGCGTTCCCGCGCAGGACGGGCACCATCTCCTCATCGCCGTCTCCGACCGCGGGCAGTCCTGCCTCATCACGCAGGAGCGGGTCGCCGCCGATGCGCCCTCGCACGGCTCCTATCCCGGAACGGGCGACGTCTTCTCGTCCGTACTCACGGGCGCACTCATGAGGGGGAAGTCTCTGGCGGATGCGGCGCGGCGTGCCGCGGAGTTTGTCACGCTCTGCGTCCGTGCGACTGCAGAGGCCGGAACACCTCAGCGCGAGGGGCTTCTGCTCGAGCCGCAGCTCCCGGCACTTTTCAGCTCTCCGGCACAGCTGACGCGCGGCTGCAGCTCCTGCATGTGAGTATTATACGACATTTCCCCTTATTTTGCAACCTGTATTTTTACGTCTCTGCGGCGCCCGGAGCCCCGCATGTGCAAGGGCTCTCCTCCCTTTTTTGCAAAAATTCCGCGCGCCGCGTCAGTGCTTTTTCATTCCGAAAGAAAGGATCCGCCCATGAAGGAAACCATATACACGATTCCGATCAACGAGGTCTTCTCCTCGCGCTGCGGCTGTCCGCTGTGCACCCTGGAGCGCCGCACGGAGGCGAAAACACTGGAATACATCATGGGAGCTGCCATGATGGAGCCGGATGTCCGGGAAAAGACCAACGAGCAGGGCTTCTGCCGGAAGCACTATGCGGAC
>CAVGLF010000034.1:0-15882 GCA_963630045.1 Butyricicoccaceae bacterium
CGCGTCTCCGGACGTGTCTCCGGACACGTCCGGGGACACGTCCGGCACTGCGGGAGTCTCGGGGGTCTCGGGAGTCTCGGGAGTCTCGGGGGTCTCGGGAGTCTCGGGAGTCTCGGGCTCTGTCGGGTCGGGCTTCGGCTCGGGATCGGGCTTCGGCTCGGGGTCGGGCTTCGGCTCCGGCGCAGGGGTGGGCGGCGTCGGAGGAACGGGCTCGGCTTCGGTCGCGGGGAAGGTTATGTATACCACGGCCGTCCCGTCCTCGACGGTTGCCCGGGCGGTGATCTCCCCGGAGCCGCCGTTTACCAGGATGTCGAGCTGCTGCGACATGACAAAGCGCACGTTTTCGGCGGCGGAAAGCTCCACCCTAGCCGTGTACTGCGTGGAATAGCGCGCGCCGTCCGCATCGTCCGGCATCCAGCCGATCGTGTCGAAATAGGCAGACAGATCCTGCGCCGCGTCCACATTCGGCGCGGTGATGGCGGCGCGGGTGATCCTTTGCGCAAGCGCCTCGCCCGCGCAGGGTGCGGAAAGCTCCAGCGTCAGCGCCGTCACAACGGGGTTATAGACGGCCGTGACGGTGATGTCGTCCGCGATGCTCTCCACCGTCAGCGTGTTGTCCGATACCGTGCCCGATGCGCCCTCCGGGACGCTCTGCCAGCCCTCGAATACCTCGTCTGCCACGGCGGGGGCGGCGATGGTGACGCGGTCGCCTCTGTGGTAGCGATAGCTGCGCGAGCCCCTTTTCCAGAGGTCATGCCCTTTGGCGCTGCCCGTGTCCGTTCCGTTCACGGTGACGGTGAAGGGATTGTCCAGCACATAGACAAAGCGCACCGCGGCGGAGTCATCGTACCCGGGGGCCTCCGTCCATGCGGTCAGTGTGACGGTTTTCTCCGTGCCCCTTTCCCCGGAAAGGACGATCCCCTGCCCATCGTAATCCGCGGGGTCGCCGCCGTCGATGCTGTATCGGATCACGGCGCCGGTCGTGGCGCTCTCAAGCGTCACGGAAAGCTCCTCCGTATCGGCATAGGTGCCGGGCTGATTGTCTCCCGTGACTGCCGGTGCCCCGGCAGGTCCCAGCGTCGTCACATGAACGTTCACCGTCACATACCATTTTGCATCGCCCGCCGTCACGGGGTCCGTGTCCTTCAGCGCCAGCGGAATCATGACCGTACCGTCCGCTGCCGCCACCCCGTTTTGCACGATGCTGCCAAGGTCGGGCTCTCCCGAGTCAAGGTTCACGGTATAGGTTCGTCCGTCCTGCGCCGTAACCTCTGCGGTATCGGGCAGAAGCGCCAAAAGCTCGCCCTTCGGGGTGTCCTTTTGGATCCTGACCTCCGCCGCCTGCACGGCGGTAACGGCGGGCTTGGCCGTGGTTATGTCCCCGCCGATGATGCGCAGCGCGCCGGTGTGGTCGACATAGGCAAGGGCGATCATGTCGCGGGTGTCGTCTCCGTAGTATACGCTGACCGAAAGCCTGGTCAGATCGTCCTCGAAGACGAGATTCTGCGCACGGTCCGGGTCAATCTGCGCCGAGAGGAAGTAGGTGGCGCCGTATCCCGCCGTGCCGGCGGCGGTCTGTGCGGAGCTTCCGATTTCCTCCACCCAGACGACGGACACGGTGCTGGTATGCGGCGAGTGGTTCTCATCCCTCCACGAAAGCGTGCCCTGCGTGAGAATGGACTGTCCCGGCACGGGCTTTTCGGCCGTCAGCGTCAGGGTGGAAATCTTCCCGATGCAGCTGGATACATAGCTTACGTCATGGCCGGGCACGGTGACGGTGGTGGATGCGGAGGCTCTGTCCTTCAGCGCAGCGGCGTCCTCTGCCGTGCAGGTCCACTCACCGAAGACGTACCCCTCCGGAACCTCGGCGCTGATCGATACGCGGTCCCCGCGGCTGTACGCGCCGATCTTCCTGCCGTCCACGGTCACATAGTACCTTGCGCCCGTCTCCAGATACAGTGTCCGGCCTGAATAGGCCACATGGAAGGAGCGGTCATCGGAGAAGAACATGAGGGGATCGAATACGGCGTCCTCTCCGATCATCCGCCGCGAGTCCGCGTTCGTGCGGATGCCGATCTCGGAGCCGGAGGCGGGAGACGAGGTGATGTAGGCCGTATAGAAGCCGGAGTTGAGATAGAGATCGTCTGCCGAGCCGTCGCCCCGGGTGTTGTCCCTGATCGTGCAGACGCCCGAAAGGTCGATGTCGTTCGTCGAGGAGCAGTACATGCCGCCGCCGTTTTCAGCCGCCGTATTGCCCGTGACGGTGATGGCGGAATAGGTGTTGCAGTCGTTGTTGTTGTACAGGCCGCCGCCCTCGCAGGTCGCGGTGTTGCCCGTGAAGCTGCAGCCGGATACGGCGGTTTCCTCCTTATTCACATACAGACCGCCGCCGTTTTCGGCCTTATTCCCGCTGAATATGCAGTTTTCCACGGTGTTGTAATCGTTTGCGATATAGATGCCGCCGCCGTCTCCGGACGCCGTATTGCCCGTGAAGCTGCAGCCGGAGATGCGGATATGCTCCATGTTCAGATAGATGCCGCCGCCATCGTCCGAGACGTGGTTATTTTCAAAGGCAATCCCCCGCACGGTGCCCTGGTTGGTCGTATAGATGTCCTGCGTCACGTTGAGGCCGCCGCCCTCGTCCGCCGAGTTCCCGCTGATGCTTCCCGTGCCGTCCGGGGACTGGATGGTGAAACGGGTATAGGCCGCCAGGATGCCGCCGCCCACGTCTGCGGAGTTGAAGGATACGGTGGAGCCCTCGGTCATGGTGACGGTGCAGTCCTCATCGTAGATGCCGATGCCGCCCGCCCTGCCGGAGCAGTGGTTATAGCTCACGCTTGAGCCGCCGCTCATGGTAACCGAGCATTTCTCCTGACTGATGTAGATACCGGCGCCATAGTTTTTGGCAAAATTGTGGTGTATGCTGCTGCCGCCGTCCATGCGGATCGTGCAGCCGGCGTCGCGCACGGCGATGCCGCCGCCGGAAATCGCCGCGGAGTTATAGGAGATCTGTGCCTGATTCGTCATGCTGACCAGGCAGGAGGGATTATTCATATTGATGCCGCCGCCGTATTTTCCGCCCTCGTCCGCCCGGTTGCCGGATACGGCGACATGGTCAAGATACAGGCTCGAGCTCTTCTTCATATGGATGCCGCCGGCTCCGTTCAGACTGTTTCCTCCGGTCACAAGCCCTCCGCCCGTATAGACAAGGTCGGTGCGCTCACCGGTTTCCGGCATGAAGCCCCTGAACGAAAGGGCACGGTTCACATCCTGCCCGTGTCCGTCCGAGCCGTACAGGTACAGCACCGCGCTCTCGTCGAGATAGATCACCTCGCCGTCGCGTATGGAGTTGAACCGGTCTCTCGTGATGATATGTCCGTTCATGTAGACGGTCGTCACCGTGCCGGACTCAGCCGCCAGACGCCCGGACAGCTTCCAGTCGGCCTCCATGACGATGCCGCCCGTCTTCGAAGCCGCCTTCCAGGCCGCCTCAATGGAGGTATACGCCGTTTTTCCGTCGAGGGAACGGGCATAGACCGTGTCCTCGGCAAAGGCGGACGGGCCGAGCGTGACAGCCAGCAGCATAAAAAGCAGCAGCGCCGGCAAAAGCTTCATCCTGTTGTGCATTTTCATATGGGCATCTCCGTTTTTCGTAAGTCGGCAGCGGATTTTTGCTCCGCCGCATCCTATATAATAATACATAAAAGCCGATTTGTCGAGACTGTTTTCGCCCTTTTTTCTCATCCTCCGCGAAGGAACGCAGCCCGTCCCGCGCCGCCTCTTCTTTTGCGTTTTCATCCCTTTCCCCCGCCGGCGCAGGAGCCTTTGTGCTGCCCGAAACCGGACAGAGCCGAAGCCGCGCCCGGGCACGAAGACAGGCTCTCCGCGCCCCGGGAGAGGAAACGTTTTCTCTCCCGGACAGCTGCCGGTTCTGCATAGGCAAAACTTCAGATTGTAGGTGAAAATTTGTAGTTTTGACAAAAATGCAAGTTTTTTGGAGATTGTTCCATTGCAATATGCCAATATGTATGATACACTGTGTTCGTTGCCGCGCAGCCGGGACGTTGGTTCCGGCGACTTATGCTGTGGCTGGAGCGTTTTATATGTATGTTAACCTGCCCTACGGAAAAGGCAAGCTGACGCTTGACCTGCCTTCTTCCAGGGTCTCAGTTCTCACCAGCAGACTGGGCAAGCCGAAGCTTCCGGCGCCTCCCGAGGCGCTTGCGAGGCGTGCGGTGCTCATGCCGCTGGATTCCCCTCCGCTGGATCAGCTGGCTCGGGGCAAGAAACGCGTGACCATTCTTCTGTCGGATCACACGCGGCCCGTCCCGACGAAGCTGCTGCTGCCGCCGATTCTGGAATCGGTGCGGCGCGGCAGTCCCGCGGCGCGGATTACGCTGCTCATCGCCACCGGCTGCCACCGCGCTCCGACGGAGTCCGAGCTGCGGGACAAGCTCGGAGACGATATTTATGAGCGGGAGCACATCGTCTGCCATGACTGCGACGATGCCGCCTCCATGGTCGAGGTCGGAACGCTGCCCTCGGGCGGCACACTCCTGCTGAATCGTCTGGCGGTGGAGACGGATCTCCTCGTGGCGGAGGGTCTGATCGAGCCGCATTTCTTCGCGGGCTTCTCCGGAGGGCGCAAGTCCGTCCTGCCCGGAGTCGCGGCGCGCAGTACGGTGTGCCGCAACCACAATGCGGCCTTCATCTCCGACGAGCACGCGCGGGCGGGCATTCTGGATGCCAATCCCATCCACCGCGACATGCTCTGGGCGGCGCGGCGTGCGGGTCTTGCCTTCATCGTGAATGCCGTGCTGACGCCGGAGGGCGATCTCGCGGCGGTTTTCGCCGGCTCCCCGGATTCCGCGCATCGCGCAGGCACGTCGTATCTGGCGGGCTTCTGCCGCGTAAAGGCCTCCCCCGCTCCGATCACCCTCGTCTCCAACGGAGGGTATCCGTTCGACCAGAACCTCTATCAGGCTGTGAAGGGCATCTCCACCGCAGAGGCCGTGACGACGGACGGCGGCGTGATCATCATGGCGGCGGAATGCTCCGACGGCATCGGCGGCGGCCACTTCGAACGCTTTCTGCTCGAGTGTCCGCATGCCGCCTCCCTTCTGGAGCGCATCGGGCAGGTTCCGGCGGATCTCACCGAGCAGGATCAGTGGCAGGTGCAGATTCTCGCGCGCGTCATGGCGCATCGCAGAATCGTCCTCGTCTCCTCGCTCGAGCCCGGGCGCGTGCGCTCCTACGGCATGATTCCCGCCGGGGACGTGCCCCATGCGCTGCGTACGGCAGAGGCTCTGACATGTGAGGACGCCCCGATCAACGTCATTCCGAACGGCATCTGCGTCATAGCGTCCCCTTGACTGTTGCTTCTTCCATATCCTTTCTTTTTACCGCCCGGTTTCCCCCCTTAAAAAAGGGGACGGCCGGGAACACTCTGCCCGCAAAGGCGGCGATTTCCGTCGCCCTCTGCGGGCAGCTTTTTATTCTGTGCCGGGGAAAAAAGGGAAGAGGGTGCAAAACCCCCGCGCGCCATTCTTGAGATACGGCGCGCGGGGGTTTTTGTTCTGTGTCCTGAAAAAAAAAGGAAGCACCTATCCGTCCTGCTCCAGTACTCCGAGGGCAGTTTCGCGGTCGGCCATGACCTGTGCCGTGAGGGAGGCGAGGCTGTCGAATTGCCTCATGGGGCGCAGGTACTCCAGAAGGTACACGCGGATGGTCTCCCCGTAGACATCGCCCGCAAAATCGAAGACGAAGCTTTCCGAAAGTCCCCCGGGCGAGACATTCGTGACGGCCTTCAGCGTCACGCCCCGAACGGCGGCATGAGCGGCATAGACCCCCGCCGCGGGCCGCACAAGCTCCTCCGGCAGCTGCACGTTCATCGTCGGGAAGCCCAGCGTGTGCCCGAGGCTCTTTCCGTGCTGCACCGTTCCCTCAAAGGAAAACGGTCTGCCCATCAGCGCACGCGCTTCCTTCACGTCTCCGCGGGCGATCATTGCGCGCAGCACACGCGTGCCGCAGTCGCGCCCGTCCTCCGTGTCCACGCGCGGCGTGATATGCACCGGGATACCCAGGGGCAGCAGAGCGTCCTTCAGCCCCTGCGCCGTTCCGCGGGCATCCCTTCCGAAGCGGTAGTCATAGCCGACCGAGACGAAGCCCGCATCCAGCCGCTCCAGGAGCGTATGCCGGACGAAGTCCTCCCACGGCGTGTTCCTCATCCCGTCATCGAAGGGCAGCACCGTGACGGAGTCCATCCCCGCCTCGCGAAGCGTCCGCACGCGGTCCTCCCGCGTCTGCACCAGCTGCTCGGGGACTCCCGCCAGCACTGCGGCGGGGTGACGCGACAGCGTGACGGCGCAGGCCTCCAGCCCGTGGGCATCCGCATAGTCCCGCGCCGCCTGCAGCACGGCACGGTGTCCCGGATGCACTCCGTCGAAAAAACCCAGTGCAAGCGCTCTCATTCCATAAATCCCTTCTCGATCATGAGCTCGGGGCGCCGGTCGGTTTCCCGAACGGCTCCGACGCCCAGGAATCTCCCGTCCCCGCCGTAAAGCCGGTAGCGTCCCGCCGGGGTGAGCCTGTAGACAGGAGCGCCGCGGCGGATGCGCGCCTCCTCCTCATCATCCAGCACAAGGCTCGCAAGCTCCCGGAACAGCACGTCGCAGTTCAGCACCGCGCTTTCGAGTCTGCCCCCGGCCTGCATCGCCTCAAGCTCGTCCGGCGTGTATGACTCCTGTGCGCAGAAGATGCCCGTCTTCAGCCGCCGAAGCGCGGACAGCGCCGCGCCGCAGCCCAGAGCGTCTCCGATATCCGCGCAGAGGGTGCGGATGTACGTTCCCTTCGAGCAGGACACCAGGACGTCATACTCGCCTTCTCCGGGAGCATCCCCGAACGGGGACTCGCCCCGCGCATAGAGCTCCAGCGTCCCGATGGTCACGCGTCTCGCCTCGCGCTCGACCTCAATGCCCGCGCGCGCGAGCTCGTAGAGGTGCTTCCCGTCATGCCGGATGGCGGAGACCATCGGCGGCGTCTGCAGGATTTCCCCGCGGAACCGCTCCAGCACGGCGCGCAGATCTTCCTCATCCGGGAGCTCCTGCGAGGTCGTGAGCGTCTTCCCCGTGATGTCCTGCGTATCGGTCGTCAGGCCGAAGCGGAAGCGCGCGGCGTAGGTCTTGTCCCCCTCCAGCGCGTAGGCCGAGGCCTTTGTCGCACGTCCCAGAAACACGGGCAGCACGCCCGTCGCCATTGGGTCCAGCGTTCCTCCGTGCCCGACGCTCCTCTGCCCGAAGAGCCGCCTCATGCGATTGACCACTGCGTGCGAGGTCATGCCGGCGGGCTTATCCACCACTACGATGCCTGTCATGCCTTACCCTTTCTCTTTTTTCCCTGTCTTCCCGCGCTCACCCGCACCGGTTCGGCCGCGGGAGCTTCGGCAGCAGCCGCGGGAGCTTCGGACGTGTCCGCATCTGCGGGCGCGTCCGCGGTGTCCGTTCCGGCTGCAGCCTCAGCCGCAGCTTCAGCCGCGGCTTCAGCCCTGCGCTCCAGACGGCGGGCGAGGTAGTCCGAGCCGAGCTTCGACAGCACGGCGAAGAGCGGAATGCCCAGGAAGATGCCCGCGATGCCGTAGAGTCCTCCGCAGACAATGAGGGCGAAGATGACCCAGAGTCCCGAAAGGCCGATGCTGGAGCCGACGACCTTGGGGTAGATGAGGTTGTTGTCCACCTGCTGGAGGACGACGATGAAGATGACGAACCACAGCGCCTTCATCGGGTCAATCAGGACGAGCAGCAGTCCCGAAAGTCCCGTGCCGATCCAGGGGCCGAAGACGGGGACGATGTTGGACACGCCGACGATGACGCTGATGAGAAGCGCGTAGGGCATGCGCAGGATGGTCGATCCGATGAAGCAGAGCAGCCCCAGGATGCAGGTCTCGGTGAGCTGTCCTCCGACGAATTTCGAGAACGTCTGGTTCGTGAGCGTCGCCGTCTCGTACACGAAGCGCGTCACCCGCTCGGGCAGGAAGGCCTCGATGATCCTCCTGAGCTGCCGCAGGAGCTTCTCCTTGTGGAAGAGCAGGTAGACGGAGATGATGGTGCTCATGAAGGTGTTGAAGAGTCCGTTGACCACGGCGGTCATGACGTCCTTCGTCGTCGTGAGAATCTGCGGTGCGGAGGTCTGGATGTTGTCCACGATGCTGTCCAGCGTCTTCTTGCCGATGCTTTCAATCTGCTGCCAGAGCGTGTCGTCGAGATGGAAGCGCTCGGCCACGGCATTCGTGAAGCTTTCCAGCGACTGGACGTAGCTGTCGATATTGCTGACGAAGCCCGATGCGCTCTCAATGAGCTGCGGAATGAGCACCGAGAAGATCGCCGTCACGATCGCCAGCGCGAGAATGAGCGTCACGGCAACCGCGACCCCTCTCTCCACGGCGGGATCGCGCTTCTTCGCCTTTTTCAGGAGAATCGGAAAGAGCTTTTCCTCCAGGAGCTTCATCGGCGTATTGAGGACGTAGGCTATGACGATTCCGATGAAAAACGGCTTCATGTAGCCCAGAACCGTCCCGACCCAGCCGAAAATCTCCTTTTTCTGTATGAAGAACATCACCAGCAGCACGGCATAGGTGATGAGCAGAATATACTGCTTCAAAGGCGACATCTGTTTTTTCGGATTCATGAATTCCGCACCCCCCTCTTCATTATACTCCGGACGGCACCCGACTTGCAAGCATTCTTCGGGTGCATTCGTCACTTTATTTTACAGACCCATGCGGCGCAGGTATTCTCCCGTGTAGGAGGTCGGATGCGCGGCTATCTCCTCGGGCGTGCCGCAGGCCACGACCTGACCGCCGCGGTCCCCGCCCTCGGGGCCCAGGTCTATGATGTAGTCCGCGCATTTCACGACATCCAGGTTGTGCTCGATGACGACGACCGTGTTGCCCGCGTCCGTCAGTGCCTGCAGCACGTCGATGAGGCGGTGGACATCCGCGCTGTGCAGTCCCGTCGTCGGCTCGTCCAGCACATAGAGTGTGCGTCCCGTCGCGCGCCGTCCGAGCTCCGTCGCGAGCTTCACGCGCTGCGCCTCTCCGCCCGAAAGCGTCGTCGAGGGCTGTCCGAGCCGGATGTAGCCCAGCCCCACTTCCTTGAGTGTCTTGATGCGGCGGTAGATGCGCGGGACATTTTCGAAAAACGGCAGCGCCTCGTCCACCGTCATGTCCAGCACCTCGTAGATATTCTTCCCCTTATAGCGCACCTCCAGCGTTTCGCGGTTGTAGCGCCGTCCGTGGCAGACATCGCAGGGGACGTAGATATCCGGGAGAAAGTGCATCTCGATTTTCACAAGGCCGTCTCCCTGGCAGGCCTCGCAGCGTCCTCCGCGGATGTTGAAGCTGAAGCGTCCCGCGCCGTAGCCTCGGGCTCGGGCGTCCGTCGTCGCGGCGAAGAGCGTGCGGATGTCGTTGAAGACGCCCGTATACGTCGCGGGATTCGAGCGCGGCGTGCGTCCGATGGGACTCTGGTCGATGTCGATGACCTTGTCGAGAAGCTCGATCCCGCGCATCTCGTCATGTGCGCCCGCGCGCTGCTTGGAGCCGTTGAGCTCCGCCGAAAGCCTCTTGTAGAGAATCTCGTTGACAAGACTCGACTTGCCCGAGCCGGACACGCCCGTGAAGCAGGTGAAGGCGCCGAGGGGGATTTTCACGTTGATGCCCTTCAGGTTATGCTCCCGTGCGCCGCGGATTTCGAGGAAGCCGCCGTTTCCCGTGCGGCGGTGCCCGGGAACGGGGATGCGCTTGCGTCCCGAGAGATACGCGCCCGTCTCCGAGCGTTCGCAGGCGCAGATGTCCTCCACCGTGCCCTGAGCGACGACCTCGCCTCCGTTCGTGCCCGCTCCGGGGCCGATGTCGACAATGTAATCCGCCGCGCGCATCGTGTCCTCGTCGTGCTCGACGACGATCAGCGTATTGCCCAGATCGCGCAGCCGCTTCAGTGTCCCCAGGAGCTTTTCGTTGTCGCGCTGATGGAGTCCGATGGACGGCTCGTCCAGGATATAGAGCACGCCCATGAGGTAGGGGCCGATCTGCGTGGCAAGCCGGATGCGCTGACTCTCGCCGCCCGAGAGCGTCCCCGCCGGGCGCTCCAGCGTCAGGTACTCAAGTCCCACGCTTCTCAGGAAGCCCAGCCTCTCGCGCACCTCGCGCAGGATGCGCTCCGCGATCATGCTCTCCCTCGGCGTAAGCGTCAGCCCGTTTACGAAGTCCAGCGCCTGCGTGACGGATTTTTCGCAGAATTCGGCGATGCTGATGCCGCCGACCGTGACGGCGAGGCTCTCCTTTTTGAGCCTTTTCCCCCGGCAGTCCGGGCAGGGCGTCGTGCTCATGCACTCCTCGATCTCCGCCTTCACGTACTCCGAGTCCGTCTGTCCGTAGCGCCGCTCGAGATTGTTCACAATGCCCTCGAAGGTATACATATGCGGCTTTTCGGAGTGCTTGAATTTCACGGGGATCTTCTCCTGAGTGCCGTAGAGAATCATCTGCACGATATTCTCCGGCAGCTCGCGCACGGGGGTATCGAGGGAGAAGCCGAAATGCTCGGAGAGCGCGCGGAACATCGCGCCCGCGATGCTCATCGGGTCGTGGATGTTCCAGCCGGACGCGCGGACGGCGCCCTCATTGATGGAGCGGCTGCGGTCGGGGATGATGACATCCGGGTCGATCTTCATCTGTACGCCCAGCCCCATGCAGGTCGGGCAGGCTCCGAAGGGGTTGTTGAAGGAGAACATGCGCGGCGTAAGCTCCTCGATGCTGATGCCGCAGTCGTCGCAGGCGTAGTTCTGCGAAAACGTG
This sequence comes from Butyricicoccaceae bacterium, assembly GCA_963630045.1. Classification (GTDB taxonomy): domain Bacteria; phylum Bacillota; class Clostridia; order Oscillospirales; family QAMX01; genus JAAZKA01. The sequence goes on from CAVGLF010000034.1 coordinate 10,850, forward strand.
AGAACGGTATCCTCGCCCGTCCAGGCGTATACGAGCCCTCCGGAGAGTCTGGCCGCCGTCTCGACGGAGTCCGTCACGCGCGTGCGCTGCTCGGGGCGCACGATGACGCGGTCAACAACGATCTCGATGGAGTGCTTTTTGTTCTTCTCAAGGTGAATCTCCTCGGAGAGATCATAGAGAATGCCGTCCGCACGGACGCGGACGTAGCCGGAGCGCCGGGCATCCTCGAACACCTTTGCATGCTCGCCCTTGCGCGCGCGGACGACGGGTGCCAGAATCTGCAGCCTTGTCCCCTCCGGCATCGCCAGAAGCTGGTCGACGATCTGGTCGACGGTCTGCTGGCGGATCTCCTTTCCGCATCTGGGGCAGTGAGGCACGCCGATGCGCGCCCACATCAGACGCAGATAGTCGTAAATCTCCGTCACCGTACCGACCGTCGAGCGCGGATTCTTCGACGTCGTCTTCTGGTCGATGGAGATCGCGGGGGAGAGTCCCTGGATCTCGTCCACATCGGGCTTCTGCATCTGCCCTAAAAACATGCGCGCGTAGCTCGACAGGCTTTCGACATAGCGGCGCTGACCCTCGGCGTAGATCGTGTCGAAGGCAAGCGAGGACTTGCCGGAGCCCGACAGTCCCGTCATGACGATGAGGCTGTCGCGCGGAAGCTCCAGACTTACGTTCTTCAGATTGTGCTCTCTGGCACCCCGGATGATGATTTTATCGTTCATTGGCTTATGTTCACTTCATCTTTTTGAGTTTTTCGATGCGGTCGCGCAGCTCGGCGGCGTATTCGAATTCCAGCAGCTTCGCCGCCTCCTTCATGTCATGCGTCAGCGCTGCGATGCGCAGCTCCCGCTCCTTCTTCGTAAGACCCTCGTCCTCGCGGTCCGGCTTTTCCGGCTCCTCGCCGATGTGCAGGACATCGGCCACGGCCTTATGGATGGTCTCGGGCACGATGCCGTGCTCCGTATTGTAGGCCGTCTGAAGCGCACGGCGGCGGTTCGTCTCGTCGATGGCGTAGCGCATGGAATCCGTGACGGTATCGGCATAGAGGATGACGCGTCCGTGAGCGTTGCGCGCGGCGCGGCCGATGATCTGGATGAGCGAGCGGCCCGAGCGCAGGAAGCCCTCCTTGTCCGCATCCAGAATCGCGACGAGGCTGACCTCGGGCATGTCCAGACCCTCGCGCAGAAGGTTGATGCCGACCAGCACGTCGATTTCCCCCGTACGCAGGGAGCGGATGAGCTTCGTGCGCTCGATCGTCTCGATCTCGTGATGGATGTACTTCACGCGCACGCCCGCCCCGATCAGATAGGTCGTAAGCTCCTCCGCCATCTTCTTTGTGAGCGTCGTCACGAGCACGCGCTCGCCCCTGGCCGTGCGCTCGCGGATTTCGTCCAGAAGATCGTCAATCTGTCCCTCGACGGGTCGCACCAGCACCTCCGGGTCGACCAGTCCCGTCGGGCGGATGACCTGCTCGACGATCTGTCCGGAGCGCTCCAGCTCATAGTCTCCGGGCGTCGCGCTGACATAGATGACCTGGGGGACGCGCTCCTGGAATTCGGAAAACGTCAGCGGGCGGTTGTCAAAGGCACTGGGCAGACGGAAGCCGTAGTCCACCAGCGTCTCCTTGCGGGCGCGGTCGCCCGCATACATGCCGCGCACCTGCGGAAGGCTGACGTGGGACTCGTCGATGAACATCAGGAAGCCGCGCGGAAAGTAATCCATGAGCGTGAACGGCGCGCTGCCCGGAGCGCGTCCGGAAATCGCGCGGGAGTAATTCTCGATGCCGCTGCAGAAGCCGATCTCGCGCAGCATCTCGATATCATAGAGCGTGCGCTGCCGGAGTCTCTGCGCCTCAAGCACCTTGCCCCGCTCCTCAAACCACGCCGTGCGCTCCTCAAGCTCCCGCTCGATCTCCACGGCCGCGTGCTCCATCTTCGCGGGGTCCGTGACGTAATGCGACGCGGGGTAGATGATCGCATGCGCAAGCCTTCTCGTCACCTGCCCCGTCACGGTGTGAATCTCGCTTACGCGGTCGATCTCGTCCCCGAAAAACTCCACCCGGACGGCCGTATCGGTCGAGTACGACGGGAAGATCTCCACCGTATCGCCGCGTACGCGGAAGGTATTGCGCGCGAATGCGATGTCGTTGCGCTGGTACTGCATCTCCGTGAGGCGGCGCAGCATCTCGTCGCGCTCCAGCGTCATGCCCGGGCGCAGGGATACCGTCATGTCCTCGTACTCCTCCGGGTCGCCCAGCGAATAGATGCAGCTCACCGAAGCCACGACCAGCACGTCCCGCCGCTCGAACAGCGACGAGGTGGCCGAATGGCGCAGCCGGTCGATCTCGTCGTTGATCGCGGAATCCTTCTCGATATAGGTATCCGTCGAGGGGATGTACGCCTCCGGCTGATAGTAGTCATAATAGGAGACGAAGTACTCGACGGCGTTGTCGGGAAAGAGCGTGCGGAACTCCGAGCACAGCTGTGCCGCCAGCGTTTTGTTGTGTGCCAGCACCAGCGTCGGACGCTGTACCCGCTCGATGACCTTCGCCATCGTATACGTCTTGCCCGAGCCCGTCACGCCCAGAAGCGTCTGCTCATCGATCCCGTGCAGCACGCCCTCGCTGAGCTTCTCTATCGCCTGCGGCTGATCGCCCGAGGGCTCGTACGGACTGACCACTCTGAATTCCGGCACGGAGCCAATTCCCCTCTCTCTTTTTTCGTCTCCCGTTTTTTTCAAGCATCCGCTGTTCCCGCTCGCTTTATTATAGCGGAACAGTTGTTTTATTTCAAGTACCAATCCTTCCGATTTTTGCAAAAAAACGCGGGTTCTTTTCCCTTTGCCCCGAATGCTCCGCCTCCGGCGCGGCGGGGTGGCGCGGACTCAGGCCGGACGCACTCCGTACAATGCATACACAAAGGTATCCAGCGCACGCTTCCGCAGCCGGTAAAACGCGCTCTTTTCTATGCAAAGCGCCTCCATGATGTCGAAAACCGGAGCCTTTGTGACGTACATTTGTTCCAGCAGGTAAGCCTCGCGTTCCTCTAGCGTCTCGAACGCGCGGGAGACGCGGTCCGTCTCGAGCTTCAGCAGCTGCAGCGTCGCGAAGAGACGGGTGCGCCTTTTGGCCAGGCTTTCCGCGCCGTCCGTCTCTCCCTCCTGCTCCAGTCTCATGTCGACCGCCCGCAGCTCATCCGTCAGATTCAGGATCGCCGCCTGACGAATCCGGAAGTCGCTCAGCTCCTCCAGCGCTTCTTTCAAAAGTTCGTTCTGCTTTTCCACCAAGTCCCCGCCTCCTTGCAAAACGCATGTTCCGTCTTTGGACATCAGCATAGCATATTTCGGGGCATAAGTCAACCCCTATTTTCAAAAAGAAAACAGGGGTTCGTGGAAATATTCAATGTCCGCAAAAATCGCGGCGTTCCCGCGCGGGATCTGAAGCGTGCGCGGCATTCTGCCCCGAAAGATGATAGGGGCAGGAGTTTTTTGGCGAAAATCGTTTTTTTGTGTCCGCTTTTTTCAAAAGGTGGGGGACTTTACCCGCCGTACACACGGCTGAAGCTGCGGAGGGCGGCGCCGGAGCGGCGGGCGGCGGACTGCAGCGTATCCAGCAGAGAGGCCGTGCGGGCATCGCAGCCGCACAGCAGCAGGAGCTCGCGGTCATGCGCGGACAGGAGCTCCGGCAGCTGCGCCGCCGTATCGGAGGAAAGCGTCCCCCCGGTTCTGAGCGCCAGGAAGCCCGCCTCCGCAAGCCCGTCGGGATCGTCGGCCCCGGACTCCAGGAAGTACACGGCGCGGGTGCGCAGGACGCTTTCGATGCGTTCGTTGATCTCCCCGGCCTCTGCGGCGTCACGCGCCGCCAGCGCCAGTGCCTGATCATACGCCGCAACAGCGGCAAGCACCTCCGCGTCGCGTCCGTCCGTAAGGAAGCAGGCGGTGAGACCCTCGCGCGAGAGCCATTCGAGGATGTCCTCGAGCCGGGACAGCTGCACGTCCCGCGCATCGAAGCAGAGCCGCACGCTGCCCGTGGGCAGAATCGTCGCGGTCGTGCCCGTCGGCAGCGCCGTTCCTGTGGGCAGTGCGGAGGTCGCCGGTGCGCTTTCGGCCGCGGTAGTCTGAGCCGCTGCAGACGTCTGCGCGCTCTGCGTCTGGAGGGAGGCGAGCATCTCCTCCATCCGCGCGGAGAACTGTCCGGCGAGGAAGGCATCGAGATAGGTGGCGCGGTCGTCATAGATGCGCACGATATACGAATCCGGCAGCAGCGCATAGGACAGATTGAAATATCCGGCGGTGAATTCCGCGGGAACGTAGACCTGTCCGTGGAAAATGCGCGCTGTCTGACGGATCTCGTTCTGATTGCGGTCATAGGCGATGCCGGCCGCCATGTCGAACTTGACCAGTCCCGTGGAATTGGACAGGAACAGCACCTGATCGGCGGCGCTGTAGACGCTCTTGACGTCGAAGTAGCTGACGAAGAGCGTATAGGGCACATAGATGCGTCCGTCATAGAGGACGGGCATGGAGGAATAGGAGAGATCGAGCATGGTGTCGTTGATGACGGTGAAGTAGACGGTCTCTCCGTTATAGGTAGCGGCTCTCGTCCCGCCCGGCATCGCCGCCAGCACGCAGATCAGGACAATGAGAACGCACACAATCGAGGTCTCGGGATGCTTTGATGATCGCATAAGATTTATTTTGAGAACTCCTTGACTGATAAAATCGGGGGGCTTTTCTATTATATCACGAATCCCGGGAGGCTGTAAAGCCCCCCCGCGGGGCTGCCGCGCGGGCAGGGTCTCGGGGTTTTTGGGGGTCGAGTGGGCTCGAGCTCCTTTTTTCCGGGGGCTCGCGCCGGTTTCCCCCGATGCTCCCGCAGGCGAGAAAGGGGGTTCGGGGCACTCCCCGACCGCGAAAAAGCCCTTCGGGAATACGGCAGCTTCAGTGGTGCTTTCCCCCCGAGCGAACAGGGGGCTCGGGGCACTCCCCGACCACAAAAAGCCCTTCGGGAACACGGCAGCTTCAGCGGT
>CAVGLF010000035.1:0-14952 GCA_963630045.1 Butyricicoccaceae bacterium
CTCAGAGGTATTATATCACGCCGCGTCCCTTTTGTAAACAGCAATCCGCGCATATCGATATGCAGCTATCGATATGCGCGGATATATCAAAAACCGTGGGGGACGGGACAGGCCTCTTACTTTGTATAGGCGGCGTCGCAGTAGCGGCAGCGGTAGATCTTGCGCTCCGGATCCGCCAGATAGAATTCCTGCTCCGCTCCGGTCTCGGTCGAGGTGATGCAGCGGGGGTTTTTGCAGCGGATGATGCCGCACAGACGCTCCGGCATCGTCAGCGTATGCTTCTCTGCGAGCTTTCCGTCGCGGATGATGTTGACGGTGATGCCGGGATCGACATACCCCAGAACATCCAGAGCCAGGTCGATCGTCTCATCGATCTTGATGATGTCCTTGCGCCCCAGACGTCCCGAGCGCGCGTTCTTGATGATGGCGACGCTGCAGGAGAGCCTGTCCAGATGCAGATACTGGTAGATATCCATGCTCTTTCCGGCGGTGATGTGGTCAAGCACAATGCCGTTTTCAATGCTGTCGATATTCATTCCCTTACGCCTCCAGTCCCAGAAGCATCATGACCAGCGCCATGCGCACAAATTTTCCGTTTCTGGCCTGCTTAAAGTAGCAGGCGCGGGGGTCGTCATCCACCTGCACCGCAATCTCGTTGACTCTGGGCAGCGGATGCATGATGCACAGATCCTTTCTGGCCGATTCCAGACGGTCCGTATCCAGAATATAGCTGTCCTTCAGGCGGATGTAATCGGCCTCGTTGAAGAAGCGCTCCTTCTGCACGCGCGTCATGTACAGCACGTCCAGCTCCGGCATGACCTCGTCCATCGAGCCGGTCTCCGTAAAGTCGCAGCCGCGCGCTTCCAGAATGTCGTGACGGACGTAATCCGGCACGCGCAGCTCATCGGGGGAGATGAGCACGAAGCGTACGCCCTCATAGCGCGACATGGCGGCGATCAGGGAATGCACCGTGCGGCCGAACTGCAGGTCTCCGCACAGGCCGATGGTCATGTTCCCGAGCCGTCCCTTTTCGCGCCGGATGGTCAGAAGATCCGTCAGCGTCTGCGTCGGATGGTTGTGTCCGCCGTCTCCGGCGTTGATGATCGGCACATCCGCATGACGCGCCGCAACAACGGGAGCGCCCTCCTTGGGATGGCGCATGACGATGATGTCCGAGTAGCCCGAGACGACCGCCACGGTGTCCGCGACGCTCTCGCCCTTCGCCGCGGAGCTGGAGGCCGCGCTGGAAAAGCCCAGCACCCGCCCTCCGAGCTCCCACATCGCCGCCTCAAACGACAGCCTCGTGCGCGTGGAGGGCTCGAAGAACAGCGTCGCCATGGTCTTGTGATGCGCCGCCTCCGCAAAGCGCTCCGGATCCGCGATGATCTCGTCGGCGCGGTCCAGCAGCGCCCGGATTTCGTCCGTGCTCAGATCCCGAATGTCAATCAGATGTCTCATGCATTCCGTCCTTTCATCCACGATTCGTCCGAGGGATTGTCGCGGAAGCGGCAGAGCCTGTCGATGTCCTCCGGGGCGATTTTCCCCAGAGCCGCCGCCGTCTGCGCCAGCGCATCGAAGTCGCAGAGACTGACCGCGCGCACGCACGCCCCGGCCATCCGCTCGATTCCCTTCTTCATGCCGTAGGTAAAGATGCTCACGATGCCCAGCACCTCCGCGCCCGCCTCGCGCAGCGCCTCCACGGCCTCCAGCGCACTGCCGCCGGTGGAGATGAGATCCTCCACCACCACGCATTTCTGTCCGGGGGTGAGCTTTCCCTCGATCCGGTTCCCGCGTCCGTGATCCTTGGCCGAGCCTCTCACATATCCCATCGGAAGCCCCATGCGCTCCGCCGTGATCGCCGCATGCGCGATGCCTGCGGTCGCCGTGCCCATGAGAAGCTCGCAGTCGGGGTACTCGCGGCGAATCGTCTCCTCAAAGCTCTTTTCCACCAGCGTGCGCACCCGGGGCGCCGTGAGCGTCAGGCGGTTGTCGCAGTAGATGGGAGACTTGATGCCGGACGCCCAGGTGAAGGGCTCGTCGGGACGCAGGAAGACCGCTCCGATCTCCAGAAGCGCCCGCGCAATCGGATGGATGTCGAACTCGCGGCAGGCTCTCGCGTAGGCCGCAGCCGGATCCGCAGCCGCCGTAATGGGCCGTCCCATGACGATGTAGTCCGAGCCTGCCTCACGCGCGTCGGCGGGCGTCATCACGCGCTTCTGATCCCCCGCGGCGCTGTCCGCGAAGCGAACGCCCGGCGTCACGGTCAGGAATTTTTCCCCGCAGCACCTCTTCACAAGCCCCGCCTCCAGGGGCGAGCAGACCACGCCGTCCAGCCCCGCGTCCCGGGCATTTTCGGCATAGTGCGCCACGGTCTCGGGCATGGAGGCATCGATCAGAAGCTCACGCCGCATGGTCTCCTCGGAGGTGGACGTCAGCTGCGTCACCGCCAGCAGAATCGGCCTTGTGCCGTCCGGACGCGTCAGTCCCTCCACCGCCGCGCGCATCATCTCGGCCGTGCCCGCGGCATGGAGATTCACCATGTCGACGTCCAGCTCCGAAAGCACCCGCATCGTGCGGCGCACGGTATTCGGAATATCGTGCAGCTTCAGGTCAAGGAAGACCCTGTGTCCGCGCGCCTTCAGCTCGCGCACGATTTCGGGTCCCTCGGCGTAGTACAGCTCCATGCCGATCTTCACAAACGGCCTTTCGTCTCCGAAGCGATCCAGAAAGGCCAGTGTTTCGGCCTTCGACGGGAAATCACAGGCGATAATCACGTTGTTCATAGTAATCAGCTGCTCCTTTCATGAAAAGAGAGACGTTACAGCGCCGCTCCGATGATGTCCTTCAGGCTGTCGATGCCCAGCCTCTCCATCTCCCACTCCAGCTCCGCGATGATCTTCGGGCAGGCGTACGGGTCGCGCAGGTTGGCGGCGCCCACCTCGACGGCGCTCGCTCCCGCCATCATCATCTCGATGACGTCGCGGGCCGAGCTGACGCCGCCCATGCCGATGATCGGGATTTTCACGGCATGCGCCGTCTGATACACCATCCGCAGGGCGACAGGGAAGACGGCGGGGCCCGAAAGCCCGCCCGTAACATTCGCGAGCAGGGGCTTTCTCGTCTGCAGATTGATGCGCATGCCCAGAAGCGTGTTGATAAGGCTGATGCCGTCCGCTCCGGCCTCCTCGCAGGCCGCCGCCACGGCGGCGATGTCCGCGGCGTTCGGGGACAGCTTCATGTAGACGGGCTTATGCGTCCGCGCCTTCACCGCACGGGTAACCTCCGCTGCCGAGCGTGGCTCCATGCCGAAGGCCATGCCGCCCGCATGCACATTGGGGCAGCTGATGTTGATCTCCAGCAGTCCGACCTGGGGCTCCCGGTCGAATTTCTCCGCAACCTCGGCGAATTCCCCGACCGAAAAGCCCGAGATATTCGCGATGACGGGCTTATGGAAGATTTTCGCAACCTTCGGAAGCTCCTCTGCTATGACCGCGTCCGCGCCGGGGTTCTGCAGTCCCACGGAGTTCAGCATGCCCGCAGGGCACTCCGCAATGCGCGGCAGGGGATTGCCGTAGCGCGCCTCCCGCGTCGTCCCCTTCAGGCAGAAGGAGCCCAGCGTATCCAGATCGTAGAACTCCGAAAATTCCTGTCCGAAGCCGAAGGTGCCCGAGGCCGGAATCACGGGATTGTCCAGCCGGAGTCCCGAAAGCTCCGTTGTGATGTCGCGGCTCATGCCCGCACCTCCTCATTCCAGATCAGCTCCTCCGAGCGCATGACCGGGCCGTCCCGGCAGATGCGCCTGTCCCCCGCGATCGTGCGGCAGGTGCAGCCGACGCAGGCGCCGAAGCCGCAGCCCATGCGCGCTTCGAAGGAAAGCTGCCCCGGTGCCCTCAGGCTCTTCCACGCCGCGCGCAGCATCGGCTCCGGGCCGCAGGCGAAGTAGGCGTCGTACTCCGGGGCCTTTTTCGCGATGCGGTCCGTGACGAATTCGCTTCCCAGCGCGATCTCGGGCGCGCAGCCCAGACGGGCAAACTCCCGCGCATAGAAGACATCCGCCTCCTCGCGGAAGCCCAGGTACACGGCGGGGGTAATGCCCCGCTCCAGAAAGCTGCGGCAGAGGCCGTAGAGCGGGGGCACTCCGACACCGCCTCCGACGAGCAGAGGCTTTTTCGAGCTGCTTATGTCGTACCCGTTCCCGAGCCCTGTCAGAAGCTCGAAATGCGCGCCGGACTTCGCCTCCGCGAGCTTCGCCGTGCCCTGACCCACGACTCTGAACACGATGGTCAGCGTATCCCGTCCCCAGTCGCAGACGGAAATCGGCCGGCGCAGAAAATACGGCTCGATGAGGATGTTCACGAACTGTCCCGGAGCCGTCAGGCTCGAGGTATCCCCGGACAGCCGCATCTCATAGACGTCGCGCGTGAGCTTTCTCACGCCCTCGACGGTAAATCGTTCATTCGGCATAGTTAACTCCTTTACGGAAGCGGCAGGACGCGTCCGTACACGCGCCAGCCCTCAAACGGGGTGCTGCGCCCCTTTGTCGCAAAATCACAGGCATGAATCGTATAGCAGTCCTGAAGGTCGATGAGCGCCAGCTCCGCGGGCTCACCCGCGGCAATGCGTCCCCCGCCCAGGCGGAAGAGGCTGCGCGGACGCACGCTCATCGCGTCAATCACCCGCTCAAGGGAAACCAGTCCCGTTTTCACAAGCCTCGTATAGACCACCGGGAAGGCCGTCTCCATGCCGACGATGCCCATGGCGCCGCGCAGCTTGTCCTCACGCGTGTGCGGCGCGTGGTCCGTCGCGATGCAGTCGATGCTGCCGTCCGAAAGCCCCTCGATCAGCGCCTCCCGATCCTCGTGCGACCGCAGCGGAGGATTCATATGGAACCGTCCGTCCGTGTCCCCCGCCCGATCGGACTCCGTAAGGGTCAGGTAGTGCGGCGCGGTTTCGCAGCTCACGGGGAGATGCGACCGCTTTGCCTCCCGCACGAGCTCCAGGCTCTCTTTTGTCGACAGATGGCAGACATGGTAGCGGCAGCCGGTCTCCTGCACCAGCGCAATATCCCGCTCGATCATCCTCCACTCCGAGGCGTTTCCTTCCCTGCACGGATCCTCGCAGTGCGCGGCGACGAGTCCGTCGAAGGCCGCGATGCGCTGCATGCATTCCCGCATGACGCCCGTGTCCCGGACGCCCGAGCCGTCGTCGGAGAAGGCGCAGACATGGGGCGCAAGCTCCTCCAGTGCCGCAGGCTCATGTCCCGCGCGCTCCATCGTAAGGCATCCCACGGGCACCACCCGGCACTCCGCGTCCCGCCGCACAAGCCGCAGCTCCTGCTCCAGATGCTCAAGCGTATCCGGAGCGGGCTTGAGATTCGGCATGGGGCAGACCACGCTCACGCCCGCGCGCCGCGCGGAGGCCGTTCCCGCAGCGATGGTCTCCTTTTCGGAAAAACCGGGCTCCCGCAGATGCACATGCACATCGGCGAAGCCCGGAATCAAAACGGTATTCTCACGGCAAGAAAAAAGGACGTCCGACGCCGAAACCTCGAAATCGCTCGATGCTCCGACGATCATGCCGTCCCGAATCGCAACATTCAGTTGTTCCCACGCGCCGTCCCGATACGTCCGGACGCCCTGCAGGATCCGCGTCATCTCCCGTTTCCCCCTTTTTTCACCCTTCGGGCAAAAACCCTTTTCAATCGATTATACAGATTTTTACCCCCCTTGTCAATTGTTCAAACCCGCCAAAAATTCCCTTTTGTGCCGCGGAGCTTTGAGGGGGAGCGGACGGGGGTTCCCCGGGGCAGACCCCGGGGCAGACCCCGGGGGGCGTTTTCCGCCTGTCCGCTCACGGCCGTCCCGCCCACTTTCCTCCGTACCGGGAAAAGCGCCGCATTTCAGACATTTTTCGCAAACTGTCTACCCTCAAAGCCGCCCCGTTTCCCGTAAAAATCCTTGCAAAGCACGGGCAATTCGGGTATAATAAGAGGGAACACAACGGAAAGGACGAAGGGCAGCCGCCGCACGGGCCGAAACCTCCCTTTTTGCACGGCGCTGCCTGCACAGATCAAACCATCATGCGCACACTCTTTTCTTCTTTTTCCAATCTGTCCGAATTCATCAGCACCTTCTGCGCCGTCATCCTCTGTCTGACCGTGCATGAGTACTGCCACGGGCTTGTGGCCTATAAGCTGGGCGACCCCACGGCGAAGGATGCCGGGCGGCTGACGCTGAACCCGATTGCGCATATCGATCCCGTGGGCTTCATCTGCATGATTCTCTTCCGCTTCGGATGGGCGCGTCCCGTCCCCGTAAACGTGCGGTACTTCCGGCAGCCGCGCCGCGATATGGCGCTTGTCGCCGCGGCGGGGCCTGCGTCCAATCTGGTCTTCGGCTTCGTCAGCGTATTCGCCTACTATCTGACCGCGCTCTATGCGCCGGGCACGGCGTTTTTCTCCGCTCTGGCCACGTTTCTGGCGACGCTCGCCGTGCTGAATGTCAGCCTGGCCGTCTTCAATCTGCTGCCCGCGCCTCCGCTGGACGGTTCGCGCATCGCGGGACTCTTTCTGCCGGCAAACTGGTACTGGCAGATCATGCGCTATGAGCAGTACATCAAGTGGGGCGTCATGATTCTGCTGTATTTCGGCGTACTCACCCGCCCGATGAATATCCTCCGCGTCTGGGTGATGGACGGCATGGAGGCGGTCGTCCGATGGATTCTGCTGTAACCTTCCATCTCGAACGCTTCGACGGGCCGCTGGAGCTGCTGCTGCATCTGATCTCCAAAAACCGCGTCGACATCACGGATATTCCCGTCGCCCTCATCCTGGATCAGTACCTTGAGTATCTGGATCGGATGCGGGCGATGGACATGGAGATCGCGTCCTCCTTCATCGTCATGGCGGCGCAGCTCATCTACATCAAGACGCGGATTCTGCTGCCGCGCGCGCAGGAGGACACGACCGAGGACCCCAGAACGGAGCTGGTCGAGGCGCTCCTCGCCTACCGGCGCTTCAAGCAGGCGGCGGCGGTGTTCTCCGTCCTGACGGAGTCGGGGTTTTCCAGAATTGTGAAGTCCCCCTCCCCGCTGCCCGAGCTTCCGCTTGAGTACCACAACCGTCCGGAGGATCTTCTGCGCGCCCTGCGCCTCATCCGTGAGCGCAGCCGCCGCGCTCTGCGTCCCAGGCCTCAGGACTTTGCCGGACTCGTCGGTGCGGAGCCCATCCCGGTCGAGCGCAAGATTGCCTCGATTCTGAAGCTCCTGCTGCGGAACACCCGCGTCAGTCTTGAGGACATCTACCGCACCGCAACCTCACGGGCGGAGCTGATTGCCCTCTTTCTGGCTGTGCTGGAGCTGCTGAATGACCGCCGCGCGGAGCTGCCCGGGGATGAGCTCGTGCTGAAAAGCCCCGTCCGGGCATCCGATACTCCGAATCAGAACGAACCCGCTCCCGGCGAGCCGATTCGTTCACCGCAGGATATACAGTAACAAGGAGGCGAGAATCGATTGGATACCGAAGGTCTGACCCATGCGCTGGAGGCCATTCTCTTCACGGCGGGCGACCCCGTCACGCTGGATCGTCTGGCGCGGGCACTGGAGCTGCCGCGGGACACCATCGAGCAGGCGCTCGTCGCCCTGCGTGACCGCCTCTCCTACGAGCGCTGCGGGGTGCGCCTTGTGCGCATGGAGGACGCCTGGCAGCTGTGCACCGCCCCGGAGTATGCCGCAATCGTGCGCCATACGCTGGAGACGCGCAGGCCTCCCGCCCTGTCCGGCGCCGCTTTAGAGGTTCTGGCGATCGTCGCCTACCGCGGCCCCGTCACGCGCGCCTTCATCGAGAAGGTGCGCGGCGTGGATTCCTCCTACACCGTCTCCTCGCTCTGCGACCGCGGCATTCTGGAGGAGGCCGGCCGTCTGGATGTGCCGGGACGCCCCGTCCTCTTCCGCTGTGCCCCCGCCGCCCTGCGCATTCTGGGCGTCGAGTCCCTCTCCGAGCTTCCCCCTCTGCCGGAGGGCGAAGAGCTTCCCGAGGAGGAGTTCCCTGAGGCCGCTGTGTCCGCCGGGGAGGACGGAGCATGACCGCCCTGTGGATTCTCGGGGGGATTGCCGCATTCATCGCGCTCCTGCTGATTGTGCGGCTGGGCGTACGGGTCAGCTTTGATCCAGGCGGCTCGCCCTCGCTGACCCTGAGCATCGGCGCCGCCGGGCTTTACTTCCGGATTCTTCCGAAAAAGCCGCATCTGAAGCATAAAAAGCGGCGCTTTCTCCCGTGGCTGGGTGCCCGTATCCGGGATCTGTTCAGCCTCATCGGGCGCGGCCTCCGCGCGCTTGCGCATCTCATCTTCCACAAAAGGTCCGATGACGAGGAAGAGGAGGAGGAGGAGGAAAAGCCCGAGGAGAAGGAAGAGGAGGAGCACGCAAAGCGCCCTCTTTCGGAGATTCTCGATCTGGTGTCCGCGCTCCTCGCGGGTGTGCGGCGCATGCTGCGGCCTCTGTTCAAAGCCATCCATCTGAACATCGACGTATCGCTTGCGGTCGCCTCGGGCGATGCCTCGCAGACCGCCATCACCTACGGACGGATCTGCGCGGCGCTGTCCCAGCTTGTGCCGCAGCTCTACAATATCTTCTCCGTGCACGACTGCCGCGTCCATGTCGATGCGGACTTCGCCTCCGACAAGCTGCGCGTACGCGGCAGCCTCGCCGTAACGACATCCCTGGGCGGCCTGCTCGGTGCGGGCTTTGCCTTCCTCTTTGCGTTCCTGCGCGTCTACCTGTCCAAAAAGCAAGGCCGGAAATCCCGGCAGAAAGGGTAACTACTATGACTGAGCATCCGATCAACGGTCTGATGGGTTCAAGCCTCGACAAGATTCGGGAAATGGCCGATGCCAATACCATCATCGGCTCGCCGATCACCTCGCCCGACGGCACGATGCTGATTCCGGTCTCCAAGGTCAGCTTCGGCTTTGCCACCGGAGGCGCCGACTTCGGCGGTCATGAGAAGGAAACCGAAACTCCTCCCAAGACGGTCACCGACCGCAAATCCAACTTCGGCGGCGGAGCGGGCGCCGGCGTGAACATCACGCCCATCGCCTTCATCGTCATCCCGCCGGACGGCAATGTGCGTCTGCTGCCCATCGGAGAGCCGGCCTCGACCGCGCTTGACCGCGCCGTTGATCTCATCCCGGATGTCCTGCAGCGTGTGCAGGATTTTGTGGAAAAGCTGCAGGCAAAGAAATCCGCGGCACCGGCAAAGACCCCGGAGTCCTCTGGGGAAAAGAAGGCCTGACCCTGCGCCGTTTGGGGGTAAGCCGCGCCGTTTTGGGGTAGGCCGCGCCGTTTTTCGAAAATCAAAAAAGGGAGCGCTGCCGATATGAAGATGACAGCCGTCAAAGCCACCGAGTGGACATATCCCGACCGCTTTGCGTACCGCTCCGGCGCGGATCGCGCCGGCATCTTCGGTGCGCGGGCAAGCTATGCCGAGATTCAGCTGCTGTTCTCCGGGGTTCCGGAGGACGCATCCGTTCTGACAGGGGCATCCGGAGCCGTTGCCGCCTTCGGCATCGAGTGGTACGAGCTTCTCCCGATTCCCGTCGAAGCAAACGCAAACCTGCCGGATGACGCGGAAAGCCGCAGCGAATGGATTCCGTCCCGCGTCGCCCCTTACCGGGTCTATGACTGCGCGAAGCCGCTCGGTGCACGGCTTTCCCCCGAGGGCGGCACCGCCGTCCTGTATGCGGCGCTGCATATCCCGCCGGACGCCGTCCCCGGCGTCTACGAGGGAACGTATGACGTCACCATCGCCGGAGAGTCCTTCGCCGTGCCCGTCACGCTGACGGTCTACGCCGCCCGCATCCCCGGGGAGGAGCATCTGAAGATCATCAACGGCTACAACCGCAGCGCCGTTGCAAAATTTCACCATGTGGAGCCCGGCTCGCCCGCTTTTCATGCGCTTGACGAAAAGTACCTGCGTATGCTGCGCCGGATGCACCAGAATATGCTCTATGTCGGCGGCGTCCGCCGGACGGGTCCGGATGAATCGGGGCATTACCGGTTCGACTTTTCAGACCTTGAGCGGGATGTCGAATTTTTCCTCTCGCAGGGCTACCGGTATTTCAACATGAAGAGCGTCGGCGGGCGCCAGAGCTGGTCGAAGTCCACGATTCTCGTCGCGGGATACCCGGCCATGAGCTATGAAGCCTACCGCTATCTGGCCGACTATCTGCCCGCTCTGCAGTCCTTCCTCGATGACCGGGGCTGGACGGACTGCTTCTACATGGGCGTTTCCGACGAGCCCAACGATGCCAATGCGACCGAATTCCGTGCGCTCTGCGGCCTCGTACGCAAGCTGGCGCCGCGGATCCGTCTGATTGACGCGCTGTCCTATACGGCGGTTCACGGTGCGCTGGATGTCTGGGTTCCGCTGAACTCCTCCTACGAGGAGCACCGCGCCGAATTCGAAAGCTTCCGCCACGGCGACGACGAGCTCTGGCACTATGTCTGCTGCGTCCCGCGGGATGGGAAAACCATCAACCGCTTCATGGATTATCCGCTGCTTTCAACGGAGTACCTCTTCTGGGGCAACTACAAATACCATCTCTCGGGCTATCTGCACTGGGCGTCAAATTTCTACCAGCCCGGGCAGGATCCCTTCCTGCAAAACTGCCCGGAGCATCACAACGCCGATGCCGTCTGCATTCTGCCGCCGGGCGATACGCACATCCTCTATCCCGGTGACGGAGAGCCGTGGATGTCCATGCGTCTGGAGGCGCAGCGCCGCAGCGCCGAGGAGTATGAGCTGCTGCGGATGCTTCGAGAGCAGGATCGTGCGCGTGCCGACGAGATCTGCGCCCGCGGCTTCCGCTCCTTCCGCGATGTGGAATACGATCCGAACCGCTTCGATGCCATCCGCCGTGAGCTGCTGGAGGCCTGCTCCGCACTGAATTCCGGTGTCTGACCCCGTGCGGGAGCTGATTGACATATTGTGCCGTCCGCGTGCTTTTTTATAAAGCCGCCCGGACGGCACATTTTTCGCAAAACCCCGGGGCCGTTGCCCCGGGGGCGTTGCCCCCGGTGTGTACACCCGCTCTTGCATTCCTTTGCGCTTTGCGATATAATATATTTTGCTGTTTTTTTGCGCCGCCTTTTTCCCCCTCAAAAAAGGGGGGCTTATGCAGGGCGCGCGGTATTTTACCCTTCAGGGAGTCTTTACTTTCATGGAACTGCCAATCACTCAGCTTCCTCCCCGCATCCGTGCGGCGGTCGAGCACCGCGATCCCCACGCGACGAACCTCGGCTGCTCCGGCGCCTCCGTATGGATTTTCGACGACCGTGTCCTGAAAATCGAGCGCACCTCCCCCGAAGCCGACCGCGAATTTGAAATCCTCAACTGGCTCGACGGACGGGCGGATGCGCCCCGTGTGATGGACTTTGAACGCGCCGACGGGCGCAATTACCTCCTCCAGACGCGTCTGCCCGGTGAAATGACCTGCACCCGCGAGGCTCTCGCGGATCCCGCCGCCGTGACGCATACGCTGGCGCAGGGGCTCATCGCCCTGCGCGATATCTCCGTTGCGGAGCTCCTCCCCCCGCAGGAGGAACCCGCCGAAGCTTCCCCCGAGGCTTCCCCCGAGGCTTCCCCCGAGGCTCTTCCCGGGCAGCCTGCCCCCGCCGATGCCGTGGCTCCGGATGCGCCCGCGCGTCCCGGACGGCGCGCCGTCCCCGTCAGAGGCACTCCCGCACACGTCCCGGAGCCCGAGCCGCCCGTGCGGTTTGACTCCCGCGTCGGCTTCCGTCTTCAGGATGCGCGAGCCCGCTTCAAGCGCGGGCAGATCCGTCAGTCCGATCTCTCCGACGACTGCCTGCCCCATGTGCTGAACATGTCCACGCCCCGTCTGCGCAGGGACGCGCGCGGCACGGCGGATTTTCCCTCCATCGGCTCCGTCCTGTCCTGGCTTGAGCGCGGCCGTCCGACGGAGACGCCCGTCTTCGTCCACGGCGACTACTGCCTCCCCAACATCTTCACCCTCGGAGGGCGCTATGTGGGCATGACCGATCTCGGACGCGCCGGTGTCGGCGACGCCTATGCCGATATCGCTCTCTGCGTGCGCTCGATGTGGTACAATTTCTGCTTCCTCGGACACATGCCCCGCCAGGTCTTCATGAAGCATCGTGCCCAGCTTTTCGAGGAGCTGGAGCTGCGCCCGGACGAAAAACGCCTGCGCTACTATATCTACCTGGACGAACTTTCCTGAAAAAAAGCGAAAATCCCCGGTGAGGGTACTTTTTCTCCCCCCTCCATCCCCCGCAAATTCTTTTTTGACAGAAGGGCGGTTATTTTTCCTATGACCGATGTTGTCGAACGCTTTATCGGATACACCCGTTTTCCCGCCTACACCAAGCTTTCCCCCGAGATGCCCCATGCGCTTGTTGAGGAGCTTCTTGCTCTGGGGCTTTCGGATGTCCGCGAGGATGCGAATCACTACGTGTACGGCGTGCTGCCCGCGACGCCCGGATACGAGGATCTCCCCGCTCTCGGACTCTTTGCCCACACGGACACCGCCTGCGAGCTTCCCGGCGGCAGCGTGAAGCCCGTGCTCCATCCGGACTATGACGGAGGAGACGTGGAGCTTGCCGGGACGACGCTGCGCGTGTCGGATTTTCCGCATCTGGGGACGCTTGCCGGGCGGACGCTCATCACCGCCGGCGGCACAACGCTTCTGGGCGCGGACGACCGCGCGGGCGTCGCGGAGATCGTCACCATGCTGGAAACCCTCATCGAGCGGCGCATCCCCCACGTGCGCATCGCCGTATGCTTCACCTCCGATGAGGAGCGCGGCTCGGACGCGCTGGAGGACGTGGACACGGACGCGCTGGGCATCTCCTGCGCCTATACCGTCGACGGCGGCGCCGAGGGCGAGCTGGAGTACGAAAACTTCAACGCCGCCGCCGCAGTCTTCTCCGTCCGGGGACTGGACGTGCATCCGGGCTCCTCAAAGGATACGATGATCAACGCAAGCCTCGTCGCCATGGAGATCAACGCGCTGCTTCCCGCGGCGGAGGTGCCCCGGCACACGGAGGATCACGAGGGATTCTTCCATCTGTGCTCCATGTCGGGCGATGTCGCGCATGCGCAGCTCGAGTACATCATCCGCGACCACGATGCCGCGCGCTTCGAAGGACGGCTGGACACGCTGCACCACATCGAGAAGATCGAAAACGAGCGCTGGGGCGCGGGAACGGTCACGCTGACCGTCGAGCGTCAGTACCGCAACATGCTCGAATGCATCCTCCCCCATTTCGAGGTCGTGGAGCGCGCCCGCGCCGCCATCCGTGCGGCGGGACTGGAGCCCGCGGAGCATCCCATCCGCGGAGGCACGGACGGCGCGCGGCTCTCCTACCGCGGAATTCCCTGTCCGAATCTCGGCACCGGCGGCTTCGCCTTCCACGGTCCGTACGAGCACTGCACCGCCGAGGGTCTTCGCAAAACCGTGGATATCCTCATGCATCTCGTCGCAGAGTATACAAAGTAACCCCCATCCCCCCTTTTTTCTTTCCCACTCCGGCATGCAAAAAGAGCCGCTTCGTTTTCGGCAGTTTTTCGAAAACGAAGCGGCATTTTTTCGCACAGATAAGCGGATTTACGCGGTTTCGATGGCGTTTGCCGCCTGGAGCTTCAGCATCTGGACGGCGTTCTCGCGCATCTTGTATTTCAGAATCTTTCCGGCGGCGTTCATCGGGAAGCCGTCAACGAAGGCGACATAGCGCGGAGTCTTGTGCTTGGCCATATGGCTGCGGACGTAGTCCTTTATCTCGTCCTCCGTCGAGGTCTCGCCGGGCTTTAACACGACGCAGGCCATGATCTCCTCGCCGTAGTCCTTATCCGGCACGCCGATGACCTGGACATCCTGAACCTTCGGATGCGTATAGAGGAAGTCCTCGATCTCCTTGGGGTAGATGTTCTCGCCGCCGCGGATGATCATGTCCTTGATGCGTCCCGTGATCTTGAAGTTTCCGTCGGGCAGACGGCGCGCCAGATCGCCCGAGTGCAGCCAGCCGTCGCGGTCGATGGCAGCCGCCGTGGCCTCCGGCATCTTGTAATAGCCCTTCATGATGTTGTAGCCTCTGGCGCAGAACTCGCCGTCCACGTTGTCCGGGCATTCCTCGCCGGTCTCCGGGTCGACGATCTTGCACTCGACGGCGAACATCGCGCCGCCGACGGTGTTGACGCGCGTCTCGATGGAGTCCGTCGTCTTGGACATTGTCGTCGCGGGGGACGCCTCCGTCTGGCCGTAGGTGATGCAGATCTCGGACATGTGCATCTTGTCGATGACCTCGTGCATGACCTTGATCGGGCAGGGGGAACCCGCCATGATGCCGGTGCGCATGTGGGAGAAATCGGTCGTCGGGAAGTCCTTGTGCCCCAGCATGGCGATGAACATCGTCGGCACGCCGTGGAAGCAGGTAATCTTCTCGCGGTTGATGCAGTCCAGACCCTTCGTCGGGGAGAACGCGGGAATCGGGCTCATGGCCGCGCCGTGCGTAACGGCGGCGGTCATCGCCAGCACCATGCCGAAGCAGTGGAACATCGGCACCTGAATCATCATGCGGTCTGCGGTGGACAGATCCATGCAGTCGCCGATGGCCTTGCCGTTGTTGACCACGTTGTAATGCGTCAGCATGACGCCCTTGGGGAATCCCGTCGTGCCGGAGGTGTACTGCATGTTGCAGACATCGTTCTTGTCGATGGCGGCGGCGCGGGCGAGCACCACCTCAACCGGCACGGAGTCCGCCATGGCCATCGCGTCGTCCCAGGTCTTGCAGCCGGGCTGACGGGAGTCCGTCGTGATGATGTTGCGCAGGAAGGGCAGACGGCGGATGTGCAGGGGCTTTGCAGGATCCGCAGTCGCAAGCTCGGGGCAGAGCTCCCGGATGATGGAGACGTAGTCGGAG
>CAVGLF010000035.1:14962-15862 GCA_963630045.1 Butyricicoccaceae bacterium
CAGCGTATGCGTATCGGACTGGCGCAGCAGATACTCGATCTCGTGTACCTTGTAGGCGGTGTTGACCGTGACGAGCACCGCGCCGATCATCGTCGTCGCCCAGAAGGTGATGTACCACGCAGGCACGTTCGTTGCCCAGATCGCGACATGATCGCCCGGACGCACGCCCATGGCGATGAGGGATCTGGCGAAGGTACGGACATCCTCGCGGAACTCGGAGTAGGTGCGGGTGTAGTCCAGCGTCGTATAGCGGAAGGCGTACTGATCGGGGAACTCCTCGCAGATGCGGTCCAGCACCTGGGGGAAGGTCAGGTCAATCAGATGCTCCTTGGGCCAGATATAC
Source organism: Butyricicoccaceae bacterium (assembly GCA_963630045.1). Classification (GTDB taxonomy): domain Bacteria; phylum Bacillota; class Clostridia; order Oscillospirales; family QAMX01; genus JAAZKA01. The sequence goes on from CAVGLF010000035.1 coordinate 15,306, forward strand.
TGTCCGTCGCCGCGCAGGCTCGTCTGAAGGCGTCCGTGACCCGCGTCATGTCCGGACCAGCGGGACATGTAATGCGCGAAGTGCGGGAAGACGACACCGGCCTCCGCCATGTCGGGGGCATAGTACTTGACCCACTCCAGCGTGATGTAGCCCTCGTAGTTGATGGAGCGCAGCGCGCGCATGATGGCCTCGACGGGCAGATCGCCCTCGCCCATCATCTTATAGACCACGCGTCCGGATTCCATCACGGAATCCTTGATATGCGTGTACTTGATGAACGCGCCCAGATTCTGCACGGTCTGCTCCGGCGTCTCGCCTGCGAAGCGGTAGGGATGATGCAGATCCCACAGAGCGGCGACATAGTCGCTTTCGACTGCAGCGATGACCCCGGCCAGACGGTCGGTATGCGCGTAGACGCCGTTGGTCTCGCACAGCAGCGTAACGCCCTTTTCCTCGGCATAGGGCGCCAGCTCGCGCAGGATGGAGATGATGAGCTCGTCGTCCACCTCGTCGCCGTCGGGTGCGGCATGCTCGTCGCACAGGACGCGGACGTAGGG
>CAVGLF010000036.1:0-6692 GCA_963630045.1 Butyricicoccaceae bacterium
GAGGGGTTCCTTCCTTGTTTGAGCTTTTTACGGATACATCGGCGAATCTTCCCGGCGACTGGATAGAGCGGGAGCATGTCCGCGTCATCCCGTTCACCTTCTGCTGCAACGGCGTGGAGTGCGTCTGCACGGATACAAGAGAGTTTGACGGAGGCGCGTTCTTCAAAAGCATGCGGGAGGGCGCGGTGGTCACGACCTCGCAGGTCACGCCGCACCGGTACGAGGAGGCCATGAGGCCCGTGCTGGAGCAGGGGAGGGACGTGCTCTTCGTGGGGATGTCCTCGGGAGTCAGCGGCTCCTATGCCTCGGCGAAAATGGCGGCGGCGCAGCTGAAGGCCAGCTTCCCGGAGCGGCGCATCTGTCTGGTGGACACGCTGGGTGCATCCCTCGGGGAAGGGCTCCTCGTCATGCGGGCGGCGCAGATGCGGGAATGCGGACTGGATGCGGACGAGACGGCTCTGCGGCTGGACCGGCTGCGCATGTCGATGTGCCAGGTCTTCACGGTGGAGGATCTGCGCTATCTGTCGCGTACGGGACGTATCTCGAACGTGAAGGCCGTGCTGGGGAATCTTCTGCAGATCAAGCCGATTCTGAAGGGGAACACAAGGGGCGAAATCGTGCGCATTGCGCAGATTCGCGGACGAAGAGCGGCGGTGGAGGAGCTTGCGCGGCACTACATCGAAGGAGCGGTGCATCCCGAGACGCAGACCATCGGCATCGCGCATGCGGACTGCCCCGGGGACGCGCAGCTGCTTGAGTCGATCATCCGGGAAAAGCGCCCTCCGCGCGATATTCTGACGGTCGTCTACGAGCCGGTCACGGGCTCCCACGTGGGACCGGGCACACTCGCCCTGTTCTACATGGGGGAGAAGAGCTTCCGCGAATAGGGCATGTATTGGAAAGGGCGTGGGTGAGGATCGGTTTTTCTTGACAAGCTGCGGCTTTCGGGTACATAATGAAGGCAGCGGGACGCGCGGAGAGCGGGAATGACGAAGGACGATCCGCGGCGCGCCCTGCGAATACACGGGAGCGGAAGGGAGAAATCGGCATGGAACTCAAACGCATAAGCGTGAAAGGCGAATGCACGGTGCGCTGCGAGGATCACACGGAGAGCTTCAGGCGCTGGTATGCAGACGGCGCGGGGCTCGGACTTTTCGAGCTGCACTCGGTGTCCTCCGAAAGCGACTTTTCAAACGGCCGGTGGCTGCGCGAGAGCCCGGACAACGGCCGCAGCTGGAGCGAGCCCGTGAACGTCTATGAGGACGGCTTTGAGCGTTTCCCGGGCGGAGACGAGATCCTGCGGCACTCCTTCGAGCCCGATATATATGATCCCGCAAGCGGAAATCTCGTGACCTGCGGCATGCTGCGCTACTTCATCGGAGGACATGAGGAGGCATACCGGAGGCTCTGGAACGAAGCAGGGGACGATGTGCGCGACCACTGCTACCTGATATACCGCCGCCCGGACGGAACGACCGGCTGCCAGCTTGCGGCGTATGAGAAGGATATAAGCCCGGAGGACGAAAAACGGTATTCGAAAGAGTATCTCGATCACAATCTCGCCTACTTTTCGCACATTCACCACGCGAAAAACGGCGACCTGCTCTTTCCCCTTGCGGCGGATGTCCGCGTCTGCTGCCGGATGCTGGGCATTCCCGTGGAGGAGATTGCGCCGTCCTGTCCGCAGATTCTCCGCGGCGTGCTGCTTGTCCGGGCCCGCTGGAACGCAGGCACCGGACGGTATGAGCTTTCCTATTCGCGCCCCGTGGTAATCAGCGATCGTCTGAGCTCGCGCGGCGTCTGCGAGCCCTGCGTGACGCAGCTTGAGTCCGGGCGCATCCTCATCGTCTTCCGGGGCTCAAACTGGTATTCGGAGAAATGGAACATGCGCATAGAGCCGGGAACCCCGGGCTTCAAGTGGTATACCTTCTCCGACGACGGAGGACTGACCTTCTCACCCGCCATGCCCTGGCACTTCGACACGCGCGAGGTGATCTATTCCTCCGCGACGATTTCAGATTTCTTCCGTTCCTCAAAGACGGGGAAAACCTACTGGATCGGCAATATTACGGACCCGGAGAAGACCGACGGCAACTTCCCGCGCTATCCGCTCGTCATCGCGGAGGTGGACGAAAAATGGGGCACGCTCAAAAAGGACACGCTGACCGTCATCGATACGAGACGGGACGGCGAATCGGACAAGCTGCAGCTTTCGAACTTCACCCTGCTTGAAAACCGGGAGACACTGGAGCTGGAGCTGAGGCTTACGAAGCTCGGCATCCGTCCCGTACGCGGGGATGCTTCGGCGGAATACACGGAGTCCTGGACGTATTGCATCCGCTTCGGCGAGGAGTCTTAAAGAGCAGTGATGCGATGTTTTTTTACAAAACGCTCCCATCCTAATGTCTTGACAGCACGGATTTCCTTCTATATAATAATATGTATGTTTCAATCCGATGTGAAATCGTTTTGAGCAGTTTCATCGATGGAAAGGATCTGTGCAGATGGAGGAAACACCGAAAAAGAAGAGAATGGGTCTTATAACCTGGATCAAGACCTATGGATATTACTACAAGGGAGCCGCCGCCGTCGCTCTGATCGGCGCCGTTTTCGTGCTTGCGATCATCTTTCTCATGCGCTACGAGGGTGCGGATTTCAAGCTCTTCGTCGTGACCGGAACGGAGATCGACACGGAGGCGTACTGCGCCTTCCTGGAGAACGTGAATGAGTACGTCTACGAGGTGGACGGCGACAACAGCGAGATCATGCGCAACTACCGCTATGCGCTGGACGGAACGACGAGCACGGAGGATCTGTCGAAGCTTGCCCAGAGAGCGTCCGAGGATGACTGCATAGCCTTTGTCGTGGATGAGGCGGGCTACGAATATGTAAAAAACCTGTGCAGTCTGCGTGAGCTTTCGTTTTTTGAGATTCAGAGCGACGATGACGATCCCTACCGCATGACGCTCAACGACACCGCCCTCATGCAGGACACGGGAATGGACGGGGATACTACGTATTACCTGGTCATGAAGTATTACGACAACAGCGAATACCAAAGTGCCTATCTGAGCGGCCGTACAGATATCGTAGTTGGTATGGCGCGCAACAACGACCGCAATGAGGAAAACGATGTCGCGATTCAGTCATAAGGAAGAGCCTAAAAAGGTATCCGGCTTCGGCGAGCCCGAAACCTATAAGTCCAAGGTCGGCGCCGTAGCCTGGTATAAAAACTACTGGTATTACTACAAGGTGCCGATCATCATCACGGTCTGCCTCGTGACGCTGGTCGTCTGGTTTGCCGTGGACATGCTGACGAAGGTCGAGCAGGACACGCGTCTGTACGTCATCTGCGATGCGGGACTCATCGATACGCAGTACAGCCCGATTGAAGAGATCGTCACGCCGTATGCCGGGGACTTCAACGGGGACGGCGAGGTCTCGGTCGGCGTTTCCTACATCAATCTGTCAAAGAATCCGCAGACGGAGATTCAGACCACGGCCTATCAGCAGATTCTGACGATCTTCTACGATGAGGCGGTCTCCGTCATGCTGGTGGACGACTATGCCTATAACTATCTGCAGCAGGCCGAGGGCATCGCGAAGCTGTCCGAGTACGGCGTCACGGGCGGCATGGACGAGTACCGCGTCCCGATAGACGGAACCTCGCTGGGAGATGCCTGCCCGATGCTGACACCGATGGGGACGTTCTATCTGGTATTCCGCGTCTGCCCCGAGTCGGACGCCGAGGAGCCGCAGGTAGTCGCGAACTATGAGGCGATGGCGCAGTTCGTTCAGGCGATTGCCGATGAATATCAGGCATCACTTTCGGAGTAAGAGGTATTTTTGTACGATATGGAACGCATTACCAGCCGCCAGAACCCCCTGATTTCGCATATCGAGCGACTGTGCGGCGACTCAAGCTACCGCGCCCAGCGCGGCGAGTTCGTCTGCGAGGGCGAAAAGCTCCTGCGGGAGGCTCTGGCCTCCGGAATGCGCGTGACCGCAGCCGTCTTTCATGAGGATACGCAGGCCCCCTGCGAAAATCTCGGACGTACGGTCTGCGTACCGGGAAGCCTGTATGAGCGCATCTCCACGCTGCGGCATGCAAAGGGCGTGATCTTCGTCTGCGCCATGCCGGGGGCGCGTCCCTATGCCTTCCCGCACGGGCAGGTCATCTGCCTCGACGGAGTGCAGGATCCGGGCAACGTCGGCACGGTGCTGCGCACGGCGGATGCCTTCGGCGCGGATGCCGTGTTCCTGACGGGAGCCGCGGCGGACATCTACAATCCCAAGACGGTGCGCGCCACGATGGGCTCGCTGTTCCGGGTGCCGGTCTTCCGCACGGAGCCGGAGGAATTCCTCCGCGTGATGGAGGAGGCGGGACTGCCGGTCTACGCGACGGCTCTGGCGGAGGATGCCCGCGACATCCGCGAGGTTTCCCTGGAGCGCGCCGCCGTGATCATCGGCAGCGAGGGCGCGGGCGTATCCCCGTGGCTGCAGTCCCGGGCGCGCTCCCGCGTCATCATCCCCATGCGCGGCGTTACGGAGTCTCTGAACGCAGCCGTTGCGGCCTCGGTCGTCCTCTGGATGATGCAGACAGCCGCCATGTAAAGAAAATATTCCCTTTTCCTCAGCGTGGCACGCCCGAAACAAAAAAGGGGGGAAAAGGGCGAGGACGCATGAACCCTGTATAACCGCGAAAAATACAAAAGGGGAGGGTCACGCATGTCACTGTGTCACTGGATCTGGCTGACTCAAATGATCGGAGATCCCGTACAGGCAAGGGAGCTGCTGCAGGCATTCGGAAAGGCGGAGCGTGTCTACAGCGCGGATGAGAAGATGCTCCTGGACACGGGAATCGTCGACTCCGAGCTCGCCCACAGGCTTGCATGCATGCGTTCGCTGGATGCGGCGCAGCGGGTTCTGCGGGACTGCGCGGCGCTGGATGTCCATCCTCTGACATTTGACGACGCGCTGTACCCGGAGCGTCTTCGCAATATTCCCGATCCGCCGCTTGTGCTCTACACACGCGGCGCTGTTCCGCTGTTTGACGATATGCTGTGCATCAGCATTGTCGGTACGCGCAAGGCCTGTGCCCACAGCCGCCGCATCGCCGGGGAATTTGCGGCAGGGCTTGCCCGGCGCGGCGTATGCGTCATCTCCGGCATGGCGGGCGGCATCGACAGCGCGGCGCATGAGGGCGCACTCAGCGCGGGAGGACTGACCGCCGCCGTCTTCGGCTGCGGGCCGGATATCTGCTATCCGTCGGAGAACCGTCCGCTGATGGATGATATCCTGCAGCACGGCTGCATCCTTTCAGAGTACGCGCCGGGCTCAAGACCCAGCAAGATGACCTTCCCCCGGCGCAACCGCATCATGGCAGGACTGTCCTCGGGCGTACTGGTCGTCGCCGCGCCCGAGCGCTCCGGCTCGCTGATCACGGCGCATCTGGCCTCCGATTACGGACGGGATGTGTTCGTGATTCCCGGCGCCATCGATGATGAGGAGTTTGTCGGAGCAAACGAGCTGATGCGCTCCGGCGCGACGCCTGTGCTGCGCCTTTCCGACATCTTTGAGGAATATGAATCGGCGTACCGCTTTGATGCGAAGCTTGCGCAGAATCTGGTGAAGCTGCCGCAGAGTCCGCAGAGCGTCGTGACGGCCGAGGAATCGCGCTCGAGGAGGCCTGCGGCAAAAAAGTCCGCAGAGTCCGTCCCCGAGCTTTCCGTGCGCCTTATCACGCCGAAGAACGCATCTGCGGCACAGTCCGCACCCTCCGATGCACCGGAGCCCGCTGCAAAGCCCGAGCCCGCCCCGAAGGAAGCCTCCGAAACGAATGACGGCAGCCGTCCGAGAAAGACGGTGGAGGATTTTCTGAGGCCGGACGCGCAGACGGAGGAGCTGATCCTCGATGCGCTGGCGCGGGGCTATGACCATCCCGATCTGGTGATCGACGAGACGCATCTCGATGCGGTGAAGGTGCTGTCGCTGATGACGGAGATGGAGCTGCGCGGCGTAATCGAAAAAATCCCCGGCGGCCGCTACAGGGCGCTGTAAACCCCCCGTGCGCGATTGAATTTCCGGATACCGGGTATGATATCAGATATATAGAGAGAAAAAAGAGCGAATGCATACTCAAAGAGAGGATACGAGAGGAATCAGTATGGGAAAACTTGTCATCGTGGAGTCCCCCGCGAAAGCGAAGACGATCGCGAAATATCTGGGTCCGGACTATGAGGTCCGGGCATCGATGGGACATGTCCGCGACCTGCCGGAGAAGAAATTCGGCATTGACACGGAGCACGATTTTGCCCTGACATATACGCCGCTGCCCAAAAAGGAGGAGCTTATCCGCGAGCTGCGCAAGTCCGCCGCGAAGAGCGACTTCGTCTATCTCGCGACCGACCCCGACCGCGAAGGAGAGGCCATCTCATGGCATCTGGCCAACCTGCTGGAGCTTCCGCAGGATCAGGCCAACCGCGTCACGTTCAACGAGATTACGAAGAGCGCCGTCAAAAGCGGCATCGAGCATCCCCGGCGCATCGATGAGGATCTGGTGGATGCGCAGCAGGCGCGCAGAGTCCTGGACCGCATCGTGGGCTACAAGCTTTCCCCGTTCCTGTGGAAAAAGATCCGCCGCGGACTCTCCGCGGGACGCGTGCAGTCCGTTGTGACGCGTCTGGTCGTCG
>CAVGLF010000036.1:6702-15360 GCA_963630045.1 Butyricicoccaceae bacterium
GTCGACCGCGAGCGCGAGATCCGGGCGTTCAATCCCGTGGAGTACTGGACGCTTGCGGCAAAGCTGCGCCGCGGCTCGGGACGCATGTTCGAGGCCAAATACTTCGGACGGATCACGGACGGCGCGCCCGTAAAGGCAGAGCTTCCCGACGAAGCGGTCACGCAGTCGCTGAAGGAGGCGCTGGAGGCTGCGTCCTTCACGGCGACGAAGGTCAAAAAGGGAGAAAAGCGCAGAATGCCGCCCCCTCCGTTCACGACCTCGACGCTGCAGCAGGATGCGTCAAGACGGCTGAACATGCCCTCGAAGCGCACGATGGCCGTTGCGCAGACGCTGTACGAAGGCGTGGAGCTGTCCGACCGCGGCCTCACGGGTCTGATTACCTATATGCGTACGGACTCCGTGCGTCTGTCCGATGAGGCGGTGCAGGCGGGACGTGCGTACATCGAGGAAAACTTCGGCGCGGAGTACCGTCCGCGGGAGCCGCGCGTCTTCAAGACGAAGGGCTCCGCGCAGGACGCGCACGAGGCAATCCGTCCGACGGACGTGACGCTGACACCCGCAGAGCTGAAGGGCGATCTCACAAACGACCAGTACCGCGTGTATAAGCTCATCTGGGAGCGCTTCGTCTCCTGCCAGATGGCGGCAGCCGTGTACAACACCATCAGCGTGGAGATCACGGCCGGGACAAACGGCGGGGAGCACCTCTTCCGCGCCTCGGGACAGACGCTGAAGTTCGCGGGCTATACCGCACTGTATGAGGAGAAAAGCGACGACGAGGAGAAGGCCGTGACGCTGCCGGAGCTTGCGGAGGGGGATCGGCTGAAGCTCGTGTCCATGGAGTCCGACCAACACTTCACCGAGCCGCCGCCCCGCTATAACGAGGCGTCCCTCATCAAGACGATGGAGGAGAAGGGCATCGGCCGTCCGTCGACCTATGCACCGACGATTTCCACGATCCTCGACCGCGACTACATCGAGCGTGAGGGCAAGACTCTGCGCCCGACGCCCCTGGGCGAGACCGTGACGGATCTGATGGTGAAGCGCTTCCCGGATATCGTGAACGTGAAGTTCACCGCCGGCATGGAGGACTCGCTCGACCGTGTCGAGTCCGGCGAGGAGCCGTGGAAGAAGCTCATCGGCGGCTTCTACGAGGGCTTTTCCGAAGAACTGTCCAGAGCCGAGAAGGAAATGACCGAGCGTGTTCAGGTTCCGGCGGAGGAGTCCGACGAGGTCTGCGAGCTCTGCGGCAGGAAGATGGTCATCAAGAGCGGACGCTTCGGCAAATTCCTGGCCTGCCCGGGCTACCCGGAGTGCAAAAACACCAAGCCCATTGTGGACGATACCGGCGCGAAATGCCCGATCTGCGGGGGACGCATCATCCGCCGCTTCTCGAAGAAGAAGCGCGCCTTCTTCCTGTGTGAGAACAATCACGGTCAGGACAAGGGCTGTGCGTTCATCACCTGGGACACGCCGCTTGCCGAGACCTGCCCCGAGTGCGGAAAAAATCTGTTCCGCCACAGCTTCCGCGGTGAGCGGGACATCCGCTGCTTAAACGAGGGCTGCGGCTATAAAAGGGAAACAAAGGAGAAGGAAGCATGACGGCTCTTGACTGCCGCACGGACGGAGCGGAACGAACCGCCACCGTCATCGGAGCGGGACTCGCGGGCTGCGAGGCCGCGTGGCAGCTGGCCAAGCGCGGCATCCGCGTGCGCCTGTATGAGCAGAAGCCCGGGCGGCGCTCGCCCGCGCATCACGGCGACGGCTTTGCAGAGCTCGTCTGCTCCAATTCCCTCCGTGCCGCGCCCGTGAATACGGGTCCCGGACTGTTAAAGGCCGAGATGCGGCTGCTCGACTCGCTCATCATCCGCTGCGCCGATGCGGTGCGCGTGGAGGCGGGCGGAGCGCTGGCAGTGGACCGGGAGGCCTTCACGCGGCTCGTGACGCAGCGCATCCGCGCCTGCCGGAACATCACGGTCGTGCATGAGGAGGTACGGACGATCCCCGAAGGCGCCGTCATCGTGGCCTCGGGACCTTTGACGGACGGTGCGCTTGCGCAGGAGATCGAGCGGCTGACGGGAGCACCGATGAATTTCTACGACGCATCGGCTCCGCTGGTGACTCATGACTCCATCGACTTCGATCACGCATTCCTTGCGGCGCGCTATGACAAGGGGACTCCGGATTACGTCAACTGCCCGATGACCGAGGAGGAGTACAACGCCTTCTGGGAGGCCTTAAGCTCCGCGGAAACCGCCGATGTGCACGGATTTGAGGAAAGCATGGTCTTCGAGGGCTGCATGCCCGTGGAGGTCATGGCGCACAGAGGCCGCATGACGCTGGCCTTCGGACCGCTGAAGCCCGTGGGACTGCGCGACCCGCGCACGGGGAAGCTGCCCTTTGCCGTCGTGCAGCTGCGCCGCGACAACGCGGACGGAACGCTGTACAACATGGTCGGCTTCCAGACGCATCTGAAGCACCCCGAGCAGAAGCGTGTATTCTCGCTGATTCCGGCGCTGGCGCATGCGGAGTTTGCCCGCTACGGCGTCATGCACCGCAACAGCTTTCTGAAGAGTCCCGGGCTTCTGGACTCCGGCTATGCGCTGATCTCCGACCGGCGCATCCGCTTTGCGGGACAGATGACGGGGGTCGAGGGCTATATCGAATCCGCAGCCTCGGGGCTCGTTGCGGGCATTGATCTCGCGTATGCGCTCTGCGGGCTGGAGGAGCCGGACTTTACCCGGCGCACGGCGACGGGCGCACTGGCGCATTACATAGCACAGGGACCGGAAACGGGGGATTTCCAGCCGATGAACATCAACTTCGGCATCATGGAGCCGCTGGAGAAGAAATTCAGGAAGCGTGACCGCAAGGCTGCGCAGTCCGCCCGCGCACTCGGGACACTGGAGCAACTGCTCAAGGAGGGCGGGCCGAGCCTCCGGTAAGAGGGCACTTTTGCAAAGAGGGAGGAATCAGGAACAACATGAAGATCATTCTGGACTGCATGAGCGGGGATCTGGGGGCGGCACCTGCCGTAGCCGGCGCCGCGGCGGCGGTGAAGAGTCATGGCATTGAGGTCATGCTCGTCGGGAAAAGCGATGTACTGGAGAACGCAATCCGCGAGGCCAAGGTATCGCGTGAGGGGCTTTCCATTCGCGACGCGCAGGACGTCATTACGATGACGGACGATCCCGTCCATGCCATCAGGGACAAGAAGGATGCCTCCATGGTCGTCGCGCTGCGTGCGGCGGCGGCGGGTGAGGGAGACGCAATCGTCTCCGCAGGCAACACGGGTGCGCTGCTGACCGGAGCGACGCTTCTCATCAAGCGTCTTCCCGGTGCACGGCGCGGCGCGCTGGGCACGGTCATGCCGACCAATAAGGGCTACGCGCTCCTGATGGACTGCGGCGCGAATGTGGAATGCACATCGGAGATGCTGGTGCAGTTTGCCTATATGGGCAGCGCCTTCATGGCGGGCACGATGGGCATCACCGAGCCGCGCGTGGGACTGGTCAACAACGGAAGCGAGCCGAAGAAGGGGCCTCCGATGTATGTCGAGACGCATGCGCTGCTGCGCGGGGCGGACGAGCGGGGACTGATTCACTTTATCGGAAACGTCGAGGGACGCGAGCTGCTGGCGGGAGCCGCAGACGTCTATGTCGCGGACGGCTTCACGGGAAATCTCATCCTGAAGACCATTGAGGGCACGGCCAAGTATTTCACGGGAGAGATCAAGAGCATGCTCCTGCGGAATACGATGACCAAGCTGGCGGCGCTGACACTTCGCGGGGGACTGCGCGACTTAAAGAAGCGCATGGACTACCGCGAGGTGGGCGGCGCGCCGATTCTGGGCATTCGAAAGCCCGTCATCAAGGCGCACGGAGCATCCGATGCGCTGGCATTTTCATCGGCGCTCGTACAGGCCGCACGCTTCTGCGAAAGCGGAGCGATCGAGAGCATGGCGCGGGCGCTCGCCACGCAGGGAGATCAAAAGGAAAAGGAGGTGCCGCAGGCATGATTTTTGATACGGTAAAGCGACTGATCGCGGAGCAGTTCTCCGTGGATGAGGACACCATCACACTCGATACCAATTTCGAGGACGATCTCAGCGCTGATTCTCTGGACGCAGTAGAATTCGTCATGGCGCTGGAGGAAGAATTCGACATCGAGAATCTCGCGGATGAAGACGCAGAGCGCTTCAAGACCGTGGGAGACGTCGTGGATTTCTTAAGCGAACGCGTTGAAGGGTAAAGGAAGCAATGGAAACGGAAACACTGCAGGAGGCCATCGGCTACCGCTTCCGGGATGCCGGGCTTTTGCACATGGCTCTGTCCCACAGCTCCTACGCGAATGAGCGCAGATTCGGATTCAAAGGCAATCCCCATCTGCGCTCCAATGAGCGTCTGGAGTTTCTGGGCGATGCCATACTGAACACGGTCACGGCGGATTACATCTATCGGGAGTATCCGCAGATGCCGGAAGGCGACCTGACGAGACTCCGCGCGTCGGTGGTCTGCGAGGAAGCGCTGTATGCGGAGGCGGGGAAGCTGAAGCTGGCGCAGTATCTCATGCTGGGACGCGGCGAGGATCTTTCGGGAGGGCGCACGCGTCCGTCCATTCTGGCGGATGCGGTGGAGGCCATCATCGGGGCGATCTATCTGGACGGAGGCTGGGAGCCGGCGCGAGCCTTCATTTTAAGCTTTACGCGGGACAACTGCACACGCGCCGCAGGGCACGGACAGATTCACGACTACAAGACGATGCTGCAGGAAATCGTGCAGAAAAATCACGAGGAAACGCTGACCTACCGTCTTGCGGGCACGGAAGGCCCCGATCACGAGAAGAGCTTCACGGTGGAGCTTCTCTTAAACTCGAACATCTTCTCACGCGGCACGGGGCACTCAAAGAAGGCCGCAGAGCAGGAGGCCGCCCGCGAGGCCCTGCGTCTGATGGGCGAGGACGTATAATAGGGGGGCACTCGCGCAAAAGGGGGTTCGGGATACCCCTGCCCCCGGGGAAAAAGGTATGAGCTCTTCACGGCACGAAAACAAATAAAGGGGTTATCAAGCTATGGAATTCTTCTCTCCTTCCGGCAGACCGCGTCCGGTGCGCCTGTGCGAGGCTACGCGTCAGTTTGCATGGGAGTCACTGAATCATAAATACGGGGCCGAGGTGCAGAAGACTCCGTTTGTCAGCATGGATGACGTGCCTGGCTTTGAGGAGCTGCCGCGTATCGAGCGCTACGATGCTTCCATCCGGCAGATTGCGCTGAAGGCTCCGATCCGCATTGTTCCGGGTGAGCGGGTCAGCGGAGCGGCGACGCTCGGGTGGTCAATCAGGCACTGTGTTCCCGCGGCGCTTCATGAAAAGATCCTGTTCACTTCGATCAGCCATCTGACGCTGGACTTCGGCGTCGTGCTTCGCGAGGGAATCGACGGAATCCGCAGACGCGTGGACGAATCCATGAAGCGCTTCGCGGGGGATGAGGACCGGATGGCGTTCCTCAGAAGCTGCGCAAGCTGCCTGGACAGCATGGCCATCTGGCACAGGCGTTATCTGGAGGCGCTTCGGGAGATGCCGGGCATGGAGGAAAACTACCAAAACCTCAGCCGTGTGCCCTTTGCCCCGGCGGAGAGCTTCCACGAGGCCGTGCAGAGCCTGTGGTTTACCTTCGCCTTTACCCGTCTTTGCGGAAACTGGCCCGGAATCGGCTGCATTGACCGCATGCTGGGGGATTTTCTGAAGCGGGATCTGGAGTCGGGACGGCTCACGCTGGACGAGGCGCGTGAGATCCTGGCGCATTTCTTCATCAAGGGCTGCGAGTGGATTACGGGCGAGGAATGCGGCAGCGGCGACGCGCAGCATTACCAGAATCTGGTGCTTGCGGGCACGGATGCCGAAGGCCGCGACGTGACGAACGAGGTCACCTATCTGGTGCTGGACATCATCTCGGAGCTTGGCATCGGCGATTTCCCGACGACCATGCGCATCAACAGCAGCAGCTCGGAGGAACTGCTGCGCCGTACGGCCGAGACCGTGAGCTACGGCGGCGGAGCCGTTGCCGTGTACAATGAGGATCTCATCCTGCGCTCGCTGAAGCGCTTCGGCTACCCGGAGTCCGAAATCCATGACTTCGCAAATGACGGATGCTGGGAGGTTCAGATTCCCGGAAAGACCAGCTTTGCCTATATGCCCTTCGATGCGCTGGAGGTTCTTCAGACGAAGACGCTGGACTCGTATTCGGAAAGCGTGCAGTTTGACAGCTTCGAGGAGCTGTACCGCGCCTTTGTCGCGGATCTGAAGGCCAGAGTGGACGGCATCTTCCGCGAGGAGGCCGAGGGTCTGCTCAGAGACTGCGGCGGAAAGACGGTGTGGACGAAGAGAACGCCCTGCACCATAGTCTCGCTTTTTGAGGACGGCTGCATCGAGCACGGACTTTCCTATCTTGAGGGAGGAACGCCCTATTTCGTCCGCTCTCCGCACATCGGAGGCCTGCCCGATCTGGTAAACAGCCTGTATGCCATCCGCATGCTGGTCTACCGGGAAAAGAAGGTCACGCTTGCGGAGCTTATGCGGATTCTGCGCGACGACTGGAAGGATCAGGAGGCGCTGCGGCTGTATGTCTACAACCATACGAAGTGGTACGGCAACGACCATGACGATGTGGATGAGCTTGCGGTGCGTGTTCTGGATGACTTTGCCTCCATCTGCGAGGAGCTTGACGGGAAGACGCCCATTCGCGTCCCCGCCGGCGTCAGCACCTTCGGCCGCCAGATTGAATGGGCGCCGCACAGGCTTGCCTGCCCCTTCGGCACACATGCGCATGACGTGCTTTCGGGGAACCTTTCTCCGACGCCGGGAACGGATACGGAGGGTGCGACGGCGGTCATCCGCTCCTACTGCAAGGCGCATCTGGAGCGTCAGGTCTGCGGCGCGGCTCTGGACGTCCGGCTCCTGCCGCAGTGCGTGGAGGGGGATGAGGGCATCGATGCCATCGCCGGGCTGATTCGCGGCTTTGCGGCTCTGAACGGATACTTCATGCAGCTCGATGTCGTGAACAACGATATCCTTCTTCGTGCGCAGGAGCATCCGGAGGAGTATCAGACGCTGTCGGTGCGTGTCTCCGGCTGGAACGCCCGCTTTGTCACGCTGAACCGCGAATGGCAGGACATGATCATCGGGAAGACGGAGCAGTCGCTGTGACGGCGCAGCCGCTGACCGTACCGGTTACGGGCATCCAGCGCTTCTGCATGCACGACGGTCCCGGCATCCGAACGACCGTGTTTTTCAAGGGCTGTCCGCTGCGCTGCCGCTGGTGCCATAACCCGGAGACGCAGAGCACGGCGCAGCAGATTTTCTATACCGATGCCCGATGCGTCGGCTGCGGAGCCTGTGCGCAGGTCTGCCGGGCGCAGGCTCACGATTTCCGCGAGGGACACGCCTTCATCCGCGAGCGCTGTACGGCCTGCGGAGCCTGTACGGAGGTCTGCCCGACCCATGCGCTGGAGCGCGCCTGTGTGCCGATGAGCGTCGACGAGATTCTCGAGACGGTGATGCGGGACCGCGCCTTTTACGGGGCGAACGGAGGACTCACGCTTTCGGGCGGAGAGCCGATGATGCATCCGCAGGCGGCACTTGCGCTGCTGCGCGGGGCACATGAGCGGGGGCTGAACACGGCGGTGGAGACCTGCGGCTTTTTCTCAAGCGAGCTTCTGGAGGAGCTTGTCCCCGTGACCGATCTCTTCCTGTGGGACTTCAAGGACTCCGACCCCGAGCGGCACCGGCAGAATACCGGCGTATCGCCCGAGCCGATCCTTGAAAATCTGAGGAGGGCGGACGCGCTCGGAGCCGCCGTGCGTCTGCGCTGCATCCTGATTCAGGGCGTGAACTACACAGGCCCCGACTGTGCGCACATACAGGCGATCGCGCATCTGCGCGGGGAGCTGCGCGGCTGCGTCGGCGTGGATCTCCTGCCGTACCATCCGATGGGGGACAGCAAGTGCCGGAGGCTGGGCATCCCGTACTGGGGCGGCCGGGAATACATCCCGGATCGCGCGGAGCTGCAGGCACTCGCGCGTCAGCTGCAGCCGTAAATGACAGGGTGCCGGCATACGAAAAACTCCCCGGGGAAGCACTTTTGTGAAGTGCCCCCGGGGAGTTTTCATGCCATGCGTGCGCCGAAATGTCCCGCGTACATGGCTTTATGCGGGAGAAATCGCTTCGGCTGCCGCGCAGGGCTTTTGTATCCGGTCGGTTATTGCCGATGCATAAACCATACGGACATAAAAAATGGGTATTTTCACGGCAGAAGCCTGAGAAAATACCCGATTTGGCAAATCTACCGCTCGTGGATACAATGCACCATGCTTTGCAGGCGTGGTGCATTTTTTTGCGGGGTTAGTCCTGATACACCGGGACAATGGGGACAAGCGGGACAAAATGCGACGTGCTTCCCAGGAGCCTTCTTTCCGCCGCACCTTTTTCCGTCAGCCGGAGACAGCCTTTCAGCAGATTCTATCCGGGATATCTCTTGAAAATACGCAAAAGAAACGCGCAAAAACGCACGCGTGTGTTTTTAACGCACGCGTGCGTTTTTTCTCATTTTGCCGTGCGATACCTGGCTCCTGCGCCTTTTCCCTCCAGTGACAGTTGCCCGGCATC